>NZ_CP040004.1:600000-782344 GCF_005697565.1 Candidatus Nanosynbacter featherlites
ATGACTTCAATGTGATACATCGCCAAACTTTGCTGCAATGATTCATCCGCCAAATCTTTGACGAGCACCACTTCGTTGTAGCGATAATGCCGATGAATATGCTTTGTTAATCGCGCGACGTCAATTGCCGGAAGAACTCGCTTACTGGTGCTCTCCAGCCTGAAGCTGTCACCAATTTTTACCGCTAGCGTCACAGATTCCGCCTGAAATGACCGCCGCAAAAAACATTTCATGCGCTTCAAAAATACGTCCAAATCAGTACTGCGCAGTAACAACATACCCATCTCAGCAAAAAATTCTTGCTTGCGCATGCGACTGGTCTTCAACACATGAGTCGCTTTTTTCAGAGATTGCCCATAGTCTCTATCCATGCATATAAATATAAGCGATTTAGGCCTTCTCGTCCAGATATCTGTGCTATAATGAGCCTATGAAGAAGATTGCCATTATCGAAGACGATCCAGCTATTAGCCAGATGTACCGCATGAAATTTGAGGCTGATGATTTTGATGTACGACTCGCAGCCGATGGCAAAGTGGGCGTCGAATTAGTTGAGAAATTTACCCCAGATATCATTTTGCTTGATTTACAAATGCCAGAAATGGATGGATTGACCGCCTTGAAAAAAATTCGTTCTCACGCGTGGGGCAAAACCGTTCCAGTCATCGTTCTGACGAATTTGAGCGAAGAAGAAGCGCCTGACGAACTGCGAGTTCTCAACATTCACAGCTACATCGTCAAGGCAAATTTGACACCACGCCAAGTAGTCAGCAAAGTCAAAGACGTCATCGGCTAACTCACCTATTGTTTTTGTCGATTGGCAATCGCCAGGCAGGCATTGATCAAATTATCAAACAGCGCCGCCACCGTCAGCGGTCCAACACCGCCTTTTTCGGGCGTGATCGACACGTCCTGCCGGTCACGCACTTCTTTGGCAACATCGCCAACTATTTTGCCCTTGTCAGACGCGGTGCCCGCATCAACCACAATTGCGCCAGGCTGCACCATATCAGACGAAATAACACCCGGACTGCCCGTGGCGGTAACAATCACTTCAAAATTAACTAACCGCGCCAAGTCATCCCCCATGTCAAAGACGACCGGCTCCAAACCAGACCGACGCCACATATCCACCAGTGGTGCGCCCACCAGTCGACCATGTCCAACCACAGCGATGCGCTTTTTGGACAAATCAATACCGTGGCCCGACAATAGCCAATTGATAGCCGTTGGCGTTGCCGCCTCAAACGACGAACGAGGATTGAGCCCATCGACATCTTTTTCTGGCGCAACCGCAGCCAATACTTCGTCCGTCTGAGTTGGGTCTTTTAGTGGCAGCTGCACAATAATTCCCTGCACATCTTCTCGCACATTCAGCTGCTGAACCGTCTCCAATACATCTTCCACGTGGTGAATTTCTGTATCAATCAAAATATCCGCACCATAGTTATGCTTCAAGCGCATATATGTTTCAATCACTGGATTGTCGGTGTTTGTGACGATTGCCAATCGAGGCTGAATATGCCACGCTTGGCGCAATGCTCGAACTTGCTTGGCTTGACGCTCTTTGATAAAACTTGCCAAATCTGTACCAGTGAGTATTTTCATCTCTATCATTCTACCAAATGAGCCTGCTTGAGTACAGGTATCAGCTATGGTATAATGCTAGAAGCTTGCGTATGGCGGATGTAGCTCAGTTGGTTAGAGCGCTGGATTGTGGCTCCGGAGGCCGTGGGTTCGACCCCCATCATTCGCCCCAAGCATTGATTTGTGGCATAATATGTGCTAAAATCACACGTATGGGCCAGTAGCTCAGCTGGTTAGAGCACCTGCCTCTTAAGCAGGGTGTCGAGGGTTCGAGCCCCTCCTGGCCCTCCAAAATAACCTCACACGCGTGTGAGGATTTTATTTTGCCTTATGCATACGGATTGTACCGATGGGAAGGCGGTTCGTGAAATGATGACCTTGGTCTGTTGAGTCCCATCGGGCGAGCGTTGGCATTTGAAGATTGCCGATTTGGCCTATTCGTTTCAGTCTTGGCAGTATGCGGTTTTCTATTTGAAAGACTTTGTCCTACTGGTTGCTTAGCTTTATGATCATGCCCTGAAGAAACCACCCCTAATTCCATACCAAATCGACGCACGTGACCATGACCATTAGCCATGGTAGAACTTTGATAGTTATTGATGTATTGGCGATCTGAATTTGCCCGATGTTTTCTGTTGATGCTTCGTCCTGTATGTCCGTACGCAGTAAAACCGTCAATCGACCCTCGTCGAGGATCAGATAGTCTCATCATCATTTCTCGAGACATGCGTGGCTTGTGACTCGCATCCATAATTGATACTCGTAATACTGTGGCGCCCCGAGTAGGATTCGAACCTACGACCTTAGGCTTAGAAGTCCTCTGCTCTATCCAGCTGAGCTATCAGGGCGTATTCACATTATAGCATCTTTCTGCTATAATCATACAAGCTTGCGGGTGTAGTACAGCGGTTAGTATGCAAGTTTTCCAAACTTGAGATCGGAGTTCGATTCTCCGCACCCGCACCAATTTTAAGATAATTCTCATCCATAAAGGGCATCATGGATCCATATTTTTACACAGAAAAACCAAAATACCGACCACACGACATCGAAGATGCCTCTGAGTTTTATGACATCATTGAACGTAGTAGCTTGACTCATCAACTGTCTAACTCCAGGCCGTACATCTACTGGACGATGGAAATTTACGACAAAGCCAACGGCATCAAAGGTGGTGGCGGCTTGGGCGTGCTGGCGGCAGACACACGGCGGGTGGCCGAAAAATTAGACGTGCCATTTGTGGTAGTGACGCCATTTTACCGCAGTGAATCGCACCAAAAAATTACCAACCTGGCGCAGGAAGAATTTTCAGAAACTGTCTCACCACAAGACTATGGCTTTGAATACATCGACGACGTGTCCATCAGTTCACGTGGGTTTCCTGATGCCAGTTTGAGTATTTTCAAAAAGACGCTTGGCTCGACTCAGTTTGTTACCATCTCAGAGCCAAACTTTGGACAATTGTACGAAGGTGAAGGCTCGGGCGATCACCGGCTATACCAAGAAGTCGCGCTCGGGTTTGGCGGCTATAAAGCCCTAAAGCTGCTCGGCATCAAACCAGCCGTCATCCAACTCAACGAAACCGCGACCATTTTTGCGGCATTGGCTCGACTGGACGAACTATGCGCCAACGGCATGAACCTGTACGAAGCAATCGTTTACGTACGCAAACACACACTCTACACCAACCACACCCTGCTCCAAGCGGCTGAACCAGAATTTCACCGCTCACAATTTGAAAAATTGGTGCTGCCAAATATCAAAAGTAACGCGGTGCGCTGCTGGCTGATGGAGCAATTTCGGAACGACCGCTTGCGGCCAAACCTACTAGCAATTGAGCTGACCGAAGCCAAAAATGGCGTCAGCAAACTGCACGCCCGCGTGGCAAATTTCCGCGACCGCAACAACGACAAGGTCAAGTTTCATGCCATCACCAATGGCATCGATCTGGAAACATGGGTACTGCCGGAAATCCTGCAGCTCTACACTGAAAGCGGAATCATTGATAAGTTTGGGCTGCCAACAGATAATTTTCACACCAAGATCGATACCTTGACCGCGTCAGACCTCCGCGCCATGCACCGCGCTGGTCGCGCCGCCTTAAACCGTGTACTACAGCACCGCAAAGATCAATATAACCGTCCTGTACAAATACCAGAAAACGCATTGTTGTTTGACTTTAAACGGCGCTTTGCTAACTATAAGCGGCCATACATGCCGTTTACTAACCCAAAGGCTCTGCGACAGATTTTGGTGGATTATAACGCGCACTACATCTTGGCGGGAAAAGTCCATCAAGGCGACACTGTGATGTATCAACGATTGCTTGAAATTTTACAATTGGTAGACGCTGACCCCATCTTAAAAGAGCGCGTTCACTATATCCAAGATTATGACGAGGAACTGGGCCGGGCGCTGGCAGTTGGCTCAAACATCGCCATCAACGTGCCAGAAGTTGGCTGGGAAGCCTGCGGTACATCATGGGAAAAAGATATCGCCAACCTTAAATTACTCATTTCCACCAGTGATGGTGGCGTGGCAGACATCAAGCCAATCGCCTGTCTGGAAGTTAGTGGCAAAAACTACGATGAAGAGGTTCGTTCGCTGTATCTCAACATGCACAAAGCCGCACGCATCATGCAAAATGATTCACTGCTGGAAAAATTAACTCATCGCCAGCTCAAAGCATACCTGCCAATCATCTCTGGCGCACGCATGATGAAAGATTATCTGCACTTTTTGTTTCCAAAGCGGTGATTTATTCGTTGATCACTTCAACTTGTGCACCCAATCGATTCAGACGCTGTGCCAAATCTTCGTAGCCACGGTTGATGGAATATACGTCGCGCAGGGTTGACTGTCCTGGCGCCGCCAACATCGCCAAAAAGACGACAACACTTGGTCGGAGCGCTGGTGGCGCGATGACGTCGGCTGGCTTCCAATTGGTCGGACCGCTGATGTACACTCGGTGTGGATCGACCAGCTCAATGTGCGCGTTTAACTTGCTTAGCTCAGTGAAATAAATCGCCCGGTTTTCATAGCTCCAGTCATGCACCAAAGTCCTGCCCTCAGCCATGGTAGCGATAAGCCCCAAGAACGGCAAGTTATCCATGTTAATTCCTGGGAACGGCAATGCATGAATCTTGTCTTTTGGCGCAACCAGTTTGGAGTGTTTCAGCGCGATGTCCACCAAACGAGTGCGGCCATTGTTGGCTGGGTATTCCTCGCTCAGTTCATACCGCAAGCCCATTTCAGCCAAGGTTGCTAGCTCAATTTCCAAAAATTCAATTGGCGCCCGACGCACCGTAATCTCCGAGTCTGTTACCACGGCCGCCGCGATGAAGCTCATGGCCTCAATCGGGTCTTCAGACGGCGCATATTCAACAGGTTGGTTGATCGATTTTTTACCGGTGATGGTCAACGTGGTGGTACCAATGCCTTCTATCTTCACGCCCAATTTTTCCAAGTAGAAACAGACATCCTGCACCATGTAGTTTGGGCTGGCGTTGCGGATGATGGTCTTGGTTGGCGACAATGCTGCTGCCATGATGAGATTTTCCGTCACCGTGTCACCACGTTCAGTCAGGACAATAGTGTGATCACCCGTCGTGACATTAACCGTCGCGTGATAGCTGTCTGGTTCCGCCTCTACCTGCATCCCAAAGTGCTTCAGTCCCGATAAGTGTGGCTCCACGGTGCGCTTGCCAAGGTTACAGCCACCGGCAAATGGCAACCGAAAATCATCATATTGATGAAGTAGCGGACCCAGGAACATCAACACCGTGCGAGTACGCTTGGCAGCCGTGATATCCATGTCCTCCAACCTCAGCTTGGCTGGCGGTGTGATTTCCAGGTCATTGCCTGCCAGCCACCGAGTTTTGACACCAATGGAATTAAGCACTTCAATGATGCGGTTAACTTCTTCAATGCGAGACACCCGCCTCAGTGTCGTTTTACCTTTGTTGAGTAAACTAGCACACAACAAAGCCACTGCAGCATTTTTACTCGTTTTGACGTCGATACTACCAGATAGTTTGTGTCCACCCGAGACGCGGAAATTGATCTTGCCAGTTTTGTTAAGCAGCATGATATTATGGCTCAATACCTCCGAGATACGCGACAACATTTCAAGACTGAGGTTTTGTTTACCGCTTTCAATACGATTGATGGCACTCTGCGACGTTCCCAAAGCGTCAGCTAATTGGGCCTGCGTCAGATTTTTTCTTTGACGGTTTTCCGCAATGAGCGTACCGATCTTTTGGATGTATCGATCTGTATTCATGCCGGCAGTATATCACAAATGATATAATAGTACAAATGGTATAATGGGGTCATATAGGAGAAATTGACATGGAAGATCAAGCAATTGAACGACTCATCGCTGCGGAAATTGAGCGGCAACAAGCAGGGCTAGAGCTCATCCCCAGCGAAAACTACGTTTCACCAGACGTGCTCAAGGCGCTGGGTAGCGTATTTACCAACAAATATTCTGAGGGTTACCCTGGTCGACGCTACTATGGCGGACAGCATAATACCGATCAAATTGAGCAGTTGGCGATTGACCGCGCCAAGCAGCTGTTCGGCGCCGACCACGCCAATGTCCAGCCGCACTCCGGCGCCCAAGCCAACGAGGCGGTGTATTATGCATGGTGTGAGCCTGGTGACACCATTCTAGCAATGGATTTGGCGCACGGCGGACATTTGACTCACGGTGCATCAGTCACCCGCTCGGCCCGTGAGTACAACTTTGTCCGCTACGGCATCAAAGATGTCGAGACTGGCGAAATTGATTATGAAGAAATTCGCCGTTTGGCACTGAAACATCGACCAAAAGTCATCTTGGCGGGCTTTTCGGCTTATCCACGGGAGCTGGATTATGCAAAGTTTGCCGAGATAGGACGCAAAGTCGGCGCCATACTGATGGCGGATATGGCGCACATCGCTGGGCTGATCGTTGGTGGCCAAGCCAACAATCCGTTTGACTATGGCTTTCACGTTATCACCACTACCACACACAAAACCCTGCGCGGTCCACGCGGCGGCTTGATCTTGTCAAAAGGTGTGGTCGGTAATCCTTTGAAACGACCGGAAAAAACCTTGGAGAACTTACCAACGCTCATCGATAGAGCAGTTTTCCCTGGCACTCAAGGTGGTCCGCACATGCATACCATCGCTGCCAAGGCGGTGGCTTTTGGTGAGGCACTGCGTCCAGAATTTACAGCATACGCCCAGCAAATCGTAAAGAATGCGGCCGTGCTGGCAGATGAATTGAAACGCGGCGGTTTGAAATTGGTAACAGGTGGCACCAGTAACCACTTGGTGCTGGCAGATGTTTATGGCAGCTTTGGTATCGACGGCAAAACCGCTCAGGAACGGCTGGAGGCCAGCGGCATCACCGCCAACGCCAACGCCATCCCGAACGACACCCTGCCGCCTTTCCGCCCAAGCGGCCTGCGCCTTGGTACACCAGCAGTGACGACACGCGGCATGAAAGAGACTAAGATGAAGCAGATTGCTGAGCTGATCATTGCAGCAATTCGAACCGATGACCCAAATATCCATGCTGAACTCAAACAAAAAACTGGGTCTTTAGCAAAGAGCTTTCCGCTTCCTTACACTAAGAGCTAGGCAACAAACCTAAGACTTAATAAAATACCTCAGGCTATACCTGAGGTATTTATATTATTAGCGTGTTGCTAGGTTAAAGACTAGTTACACTTACCGGTTGTGATCTCTTTCACGTGGTCAGTACCAGCATCTACGTCTTTCCAGTATTTAACCTTAACACCGGTTGCTTCAGACTGATTTGTTGTTACACCACCGTCTTTGCAGAACTCGTAACCATAGTGGTTTTTGTTAGATGGTGTTGGTGCAGTACCGTCAGTCGCGCTGATAACTGTAGCTGGAACCTTAATGGTGCTGTAGCCACCTACCTCAGAAACAGTAGGCCACTTGTCGTCCTCTGCACTAGAGTTGAAAGATGCTGCTGCATTGACGAGGTTGCGTGCGTTTGATTGACGTTCGTCGTCACGTGCTTTTTGTGTTACACCGTTGTAGGCAACGATTGAGATTGCTGCCAAAATCGCGATAACAACGATCACGATCAAAAGCTCAACAAGTGTGAAACCTTTAGTTTTGTTTGAAGAAATCATTTCTGATTTGCCCCCTATTTTTTGGTTAAGTTATTAACAATTTTGATTGTATCAGAGCAGTTTTAAAAACACAAGCATTTTATCATTGTGCGTTGAGCGACCTAGCATACATGATGCCGGTGTAGCTGATTTCACTACCTGCAACTTGACGTTTGGCGGTCAATTTGATCCTGACAGCACTCGGTTCAGAGCTGGAGATATTGATATAGTCAATCTGTAAATCAGTCGCAGAATTTGACGACATCACGGTTTCTGTCTTTGGACGCTGCCAGGTATTTGGCGACGTTTGGCACGCATTCATGGAAACTTTTCTCATGAGCTTTGAGCCGGAGACTGAATACTCCAGGTTGTATGACAAGGCTTCTTCGAGAAGTAGCCCAGCGCTCGCCACTGAACAGTCCTTTTTGACCAGTCGCCGGTCGGTTGCTAGTGGGTTTTTGTTGGTGACAAAATTATTGGTACTTAGCGCAAATGATGAGTCAGGGTTGATAACCAGACTAGTGCGCACGTCTTCTTCCATACGATCCAGCACCGCCTGCACTTCGTTTTGCAGCTGAGAACGAGCAGTCGTACGCATGGACTCCGTCGTCAAACTGATAACGATACCAACGATTCCCGCCAAAATGATGATCACCAATGGCGATATCACCAACATCTCCACCAGCGTGAAACCGCGCTGATACTTACTGTGAGACATAGACCGCATGAGAAACTTCCTTTGCTGGATTGTCATATTTGGCAGTGGCCGTCACGCGCATCACCCCAACGTTTGGCTGAACACGGCAACGCTTGAGCGTGATATTTACCGTTCCGAGCAGCGCATTGGTACGAGTGATGGTCTGTTCAGGGTGAGACGAACCAAAGCAGAGTTGCGATATCTCTTGATAGGTGCCTTCAGACCGTAGTACTTCGTACGCCAAAGTGCTCGCCTCCGATAATTTGCGAGCATCACTACCGCGAAACACTACCACCTGGTATAGCTGGTAACCACTGATGATGAAAAGTGACGCAACAAACAGTGTAATCATCAGCTCAACAACCGTAAAACCTTTTTTCATCACCGGCTTTTCTCCACTATTTTCCACTCAAGGGGCTGCCCCTCGAGATGATACATGATGATATAGCCCTGACATTCGTCAGTCAAGGTGATGCAGCGGTTGCCTGAACGGTTGATAGCAAAATACGCGTACGCACCGTTGGCGTAACCTGATGGTTTATGAGTATTGTAGTCGCTCGTATACGACATCAGCATTGAACGATTTAGTGGGGTCGAGTGTGATCCATACTGCAAAACACCAGCGGAGACAAACTTCTCTCCTGGCAGCGGACCCTTCTTTGCAGCATCTGGCAGCTCGGAGAATATCTGATCAAAGAGTGCATCGGTCATGGCGCTACCACCTGCACCGCTAATCACATGCGCTGGATAGCTACCAGCTGATTTGATGATATTGTTTGATGAATCACGCAGTTCGCGAGGATATAATGATTCTAGATAATTTTGAATGGTTGTGATATCACCCTCACGTGTTTTGTCACGAGTTGAAACTTGATATGACCGAAAACTAACGGTACCGATGGCCAGCAAAATAGCCATGATAGCCATCACAATAATCACTTCCACAACCGTGAAACCAGTTCGTCGACTCATAGTATAAGCATAACCAGAAATGGTCGTCAGTGCAAGCCTATAATTCTAATGGCTCTTGCTCAATGCGGACATGAAATTGATCATACACTGCCTGGATGATGGCTTGGCGAGCAGATTCGAGGTCATGATAGGTTGCGGCATGAGGATTGGTCAGTACTAACGCGTTTTTGTCATGAATTTTCATGTTGTGAAGCTCTTTGCCGCGGAAGCCCGCTTGATCGATCAGCCAACCAGTTGGAATTTTATAAGTCCCATCTGGCATAGCGTAGTTTGGCACATCAGGGTGAGTTTGACGAATCGCATCCAGCATCTCTTGACTGACCATGGCATTCTTAAAGAATGAGCCGCTGTTAGGCGTCACGGTCGGATCGGGCAGTTTGTCACGCCGAATAGCAATAACCGCCTGACGAATGGCTGCCGGGGTGTAATTGGTGATGTGATGTTCATCGAGATATCGCTGCAAACCAGCGTAAAATGGCGGCTGTGGAGCGCGGCGTGACAAGCGAATAATGATGGCCGTGATGCAATAGCGACCCATCTGTGAGCCACGAAAAATACTGTGGCGGTAAGAAAAATGACATGCCTCAGCAGGCAACACAACCATGGCGTCTGTAGCTGAATCATATGCCTCAACCTCCACTAAGGTATCTGCTATCTCCTGCCCATAGGCACCAACGTTCTGCACTGGCGCAGCTCCAGCCGTACCAGGGATAGCAGACATTGCCTCAATCCCGCTCAGGCCCATGTCTACCGTTCGCGCCACCACTTCGTCCCAAACTTCACCAGCGCCAATTTTGAGCGTTACTGATTGCTCATCTTCTGACACAACCTCAAAACCCTTGATACGATTGAGTAGCACAACACCCTCAAAACCCTCATCTTTGGCGATCACATTACTGCCGCCACCCAACACAAAAACTGGCAACTGGCGCGACTGGGCATCGTGATATATCTGTGGAATCTCCTCCGCTGCCGTGGCCTCTGTCAAAAAGCGTGCATTACCGCCCACTTGCATGGTGGTGTATTGTTTGAGAGAAATGTCTGTAGAAATATTCATATGGTGATATTATACCACCCTTGATATACGCTGTCATTTTCATCGAATGATAAGTATGGTATAATTTAACTCGGTATGCACCCGTAGCTCAGCGGATTAGAGTACTTGGCTTCGAACCAAGGGGTCGCAGGTTCGAATCCTGCCGGGTGTACCATTTTCGTCATTATCACCTTGAAATCTTTACTGACGAGTTAACACGCCCCGTTAGCTCAACTGGATAGAGCGTCGGTTTCCGGTACCGAAGGTTGCAGGTTCGACTCCTGTGCGGGGTACCACGAACGATATTTACACCTCTGTAGTATATAGGCTACAGAGGTTTTTTGATATCGCAAATTCTACCCGATTTGACGATCGCTCGGGGCTTCACCTACTGCCGCGCGAATCTGCTCAGCAGTAATGATGGTTGTACTACCTGGCGTAACTGTGCCTGCCAACAGCTGCTTGGCAACAGTATTTTCGACAGCGCGCTGCACAACGCGTCGCATAGGTCGCGCACCAAGACGTGGGTCGTATCCAGCATCAACGAGCAGCTGTTTACCTTCGGGCTCAACGGCCACTTGAATTTTCTGAGGCTCAAGTGTACGGTTAACTCCCGCCAAAATCAAGTCGATAACTTGCAATAGTTCAGCTTTGCCTAGCGGGCGGAACAACACAATTTCATCAAATCGGTTCAGGAACTCGGGGCGGAACAAATTGGCGTTGATTAGTTCATTGATGAAAGTTTGTTCAAATTGCTCCAGCTGATAGCCACGCTCAATGTATTCACGGATGCGGTCAGCACCAGCATTTGACGTCGCAATGACGATACAGTCGCGAAAACTAACTTCCCGGTTTTTCTCATCACGCAAAATACCTTCGTCAAGCAGCTGCAGCAACGTCGTCAGCACTTGTGGATGCGCCTTTTCTATCTCATCGAGCAGCACCACCGAAAACGGCGCTTTTTGCACCTGAGCCGTCAAACTCAGCGGATCATTCGCACCATCAGCGATCAAACGAGCCACATCTTCAGCGCGAACAAATTCGTTCAGGTCCAGTCGTACCAGATTACCCTCGCCCCCAAAGTATACTTCTGCCAAGGCTTTTGACAACTCAGTTTTACCAACACCAGTTGGCCCCAAAAACAGGAAAGTACCGATGGGGCGATCAAGATTTCTCACGCCAGCGCGCGCTCGACGGATGGCGTCGGACACCACCGAAACGGCACGTGATTGGTTGATCATGCGCTGGTGAATCAATGACTCAAGATTTAACAACTTTTCACGTTCATCGCCACCAGAAGCCGCAGCGATCTTGATGCCCATGGTTTTTTCCGCCGCATCATCCACTGACTGCGCGGTGATGAGACCACCTTTGGAAATACTGGCGGTTGATTCTAATACTTTCAATGCTCGCCCTGGCATGGCTAAATCTTGGACGTAGCGGTCACCAACTCGATACGCTTCATTGAGCGCCTGCAACATGTACGTCACGCCAAACTGATGTTCAAAGGAAATCAATTGGTCGCGCATAATTTTCATGGTTTCAGCACGATCTGTCGGCTGGACTGCTAGCGTATTTAGCGCATGAGCCAGCTGGGTGTTACGTTGGGAAATCTGCAAAAATCGCTGTTGATCTAAGGACAAAATGATGCGTAGACGACCCGCTTCCAAAACAGGCAGTAGCAGATTACTCATGTCAACCGAGCCAACACCCTCTTCAAAAAACAGCTGAGCATTTTCCAAACACAAGATGACATTTTTTGAGGCAAACGCTTCATTGAGCAGTCTCGTTACTAACTGCTCCAATTCACCACGACCGCCAGCTACAGAAATCAACGCTGACGCATCCAGCAAGAAGACTTGCTGATATAGCAAATTGGACGGCACTTCCTTATGTCCATCGATTAGCATTTCTGCAAATGCCGCGATGAGCGTGCTTTTGCCGACGCCATCTGGACCAACCAAGGCAACATTTTGACGACCGCCAGTATTGAAAATCTGTAGCATCTGATCTAGCACATCAGTATGTGCATCCAAACGCGTCATGATCGTCCCGCCCGACACTTGCTGACTCAGGTTTTGAGCAAATCGACTCAGTAGCGGCGTATAACCAAATGACCAATCCCGCGCTATGCCACCAGTGCGCAGCGGTTTTTCTTTGAAATCTTCAACCAGTGCCTTTAGCCGCTCATACCAGCGAATTCCCTCCAATACGTCCTGAAAATCCAGCTTCAAACTTGCCAAAATAGCGTCGTGGCTCGGGAACACTTTAACGATAGCTGCTGCGACGACCGCACCCGTCACCTTGGGACTATCAGTCTCCTGCCAGATGTCAATCGCCGCTTGCCAGATGGCGTCGGTCATCCGTGGATCATCGGACGCAATGTTACTCAGGAAGTTCGGCGTCAGCCCAAGGCGTACCGCCAAAAATTGACCAGCCCGAGTTTTTGAAATAGCCATCACTAGTTCTTGTGGTGTTGGATTTTTGCTCAATTGACCCAGCAGATCAGCAGCCATGACGTCATCAAGCGTCGTCGGATGCTTACTCATCTCAGCAGTTTTAAGGTCACCTTGCCACCAAATGGTCAGCATGACAAACGGCCCACTCATCCCCACAAAAAGCCAACCAACTGGTCCGTGATGAATCACTGACCAGCAGCCCAGCAAAATCATCGCCAGGCTACACAGACCAAGCAGCAAATGCCACACATCACCAAACCGAACAGAAAATCGTGCTTTTTGTGACCGCTGGCTATCGTAGCGAATTACTGGCTCGATATTCATGACGCCACCCCCATTTGCCAAAAGACTATACCAATTAGTGGTGCCAGTGGCAGCAGCAGCCAGGCCGCAATGATCAACACGCTCCAGAGTAATCGAGCTAGCAAACAGACAAGTCCAACCGCAATCAAGATTGTTCGTAGGAATGCACCAAACACTCTGGAAAATGATCTGTCAAGAAACGCTCGGAATTGTTCTGGCAATCCGCCCTGGACCACGCCGGCAGATATTTGCCGAAATGGATTAAACAAAGTTTTGAGCAATAAGCCAATTGAGAAAAAATCAGCTGTTTTTAATAGACCAACATAGACTTGCCTGACGTGCTTATATAGTCCAGTTCCATACCACCACTGAAAGATTCCCACCAAAAACATATTATCAGTATATCACGACTCGAACGGTTGGTGCTATAATATCTCTATATGATTCGACACATAGTGACAACCGCCATCGGTAAAGCTGTCCGTGGCGGCATGAGATTACGCGGCGGCGGCTCGGCCTTGCCAGGTCTGGTGGTAGAAAAAATTGATTCCGGCTTCATCCCCCGCGCGCTGCAAGATTTGCCCTACGGTGTTGTCGTAGTGTCGGGAACCAACGGCAAAACCACGACAACAAAAATTGTCGTCGAACTGTTGGAAGCGACAGGCCTCAAAGTCTTCACTAACCGTACTGGTAGTAATTTCTCTCGTGGCGTGGCAGCGGCACTGTTAGGCGCTGTTAACCAGCGAGGCAAATTAGACGCTGACATTGCGGTCCTGGAACTGGACGAGGCCTGGGCTGTTAAGTTTGTGCAGAAAGTGCAGCCAAAATATTCACTCCTACTCAACGTCATGCGTGACCAACTTGACCGATTTGGTGAAATAGACACTGCCGCGGGTTTTTTGGAAAAAATTGCAGCCGCTACTACTGACCGCGTGGTCTTGAACCGTGACGATCCGCGAGTCTTCCGCATCCATGAAAAAACCTCAGCAGCAGCAACCTATTTTGGTTTGACGACTGAGCTACTGCGACTGATGCCAACAGATGATTCCCTGAAAACCGGCGATGCTGTAGCGAATGAATCAGTCCACGCAGATGTGCTGTTGACAGCCGTGGCGGAACAAGGGGCTGAGTTTTTGATAAACGGCACACGTCACAGAACTGAAGTCGCGCTTAGTGGTGTATATAACCTTTTGAATGCGGCGGCGGCCTTGGCACTCGTTCGAACCATCGTGCCAGAGGCGTCAATTCCTGTCTTGTTAGATGCGCTGTCAAAAGTCAAACCAGCGTTTGGTCGTGGTGAGACTATCACTTACAATGGTACGTCAATTGATTTACTACTAGTGAAAAATCCCAGCGGCTTTCGACTCAGTCTGCTGTCTTTTGGCAAACGGCAACGCCAGACTATGATCGCCATCAATGATAATTACGCTGACGGTCGCGACATGAGCTGGCTGTGGGATGTTGATTTTTCTGTGCTGGAAAATGTCAGCGTCGTTAGCGGTGTCCGAGCCTATGACATGGCACTGCGGCTAAGCTATGACGAGGTCGCAGTTGGTACTGTCGAACAGGATTTAGCAAAAGCGCTGGATGAATTTTTAGCACACGAGCCGACGGCGCCAAAACAGATTTTTTGTAGCTACACTGCCATGACCACCCTGCGGCGATTGCTCAGCGAAAAAACAGACGTGGAGGATATCTCATGACAACGATCACCATCATCCAACTATATCCTAAAGACATGAACCTCTACGGCGACTGGGGCAACACTTTGGTGCTCAAAAAAAGGCTGGAGTGGCGAGGCTTTAATGTCGAAATCATTGACCACAATCCAGGAGACGCAACTGACTTTTCAACTGGAGATATCTTTGTCGGCGGTGGCGGACAAGACGCCGGGCAGCTGGCCATTCAAGACGACTTGCTATCACGCGGTGAGGAATTGAAAACTCTGGCAAATGACGGCGTTCCCATGTTGCTCATCTGTGGTATGTATCAGTTGTTTGGACGACAATTTATTACCAATGACGGTTCTGTCATCCGCGGCATTGGCGTGCTACCAGTGGAAACAACCGCCGGAGAGGAACGACTCATCGGCAACATCACCCTGGAGAGCGAACGATTTGGCACAATCGTTGGCTACGAAAATCACAGCGGCCAGACATTTTTGGACGACACAGTTCAGCCACTGGGCAAGGTAGTCCGTGGCGCTGGCAATAATACTACTGATGGTACCGAAGGGGTCCAATTCAATAACGTCATAGCAACCTACCTGCATGGATCGTTATTGCCGAAAAATCCAAAGATAGCTGATTTTTTGATAGCCAAAGCTCTAGAACGCCGCGGTATATCTGCCGAAGACCTCAAACCACTTGACGTTGATACCCTGGCGCAGACAGCGCAACAAGTTGCGGCTGAGCGACCTCGATAAGCAGCCGCGATAACCCACCAAGATTAGTCTCTAGCTGTTATGTCAATTGAAAAATCCACGCCATACTTCCATGACGTGGATCTGATATTGCTTCGATGGTCGGGGTGAAAGGACTCGAACCTTCGACCTCACGGTCCCAAACCGCGCGCGCTAGCCAACTGCGCCACACCCCGAAATGAGGTAACTACCTGCAAGGTATTGTAGCACATTGGCGCAGTAAAAGCTAGTCTGTTGTAGCTATAATTGTGCAGCTGGCGCTTACGCTTTGGTTGGTGAGATGTCAACGGAGCGTTCAGCCTTATCAACTGGCAACGCGTGGTCATGATCAAAGCTATAGACTAAGATTTTACCAAACGGCATTTCCAAGTCTGCGACCTTGTCGTCTGGGATTTGGTCAAGATATTTCACCAAGGCGCGGATAGAATTACCATGCGCCACCAATAGCACATTTTCACCGTCCTGCAGTCGTGGCAATATCTCGGTCTCAAAATACGGCACAACTCGTGCATACACGTCTTTCAAGGTTTCGCCGTCTGGTACTGGATAGTCCCAACCGCGACGAATGCCATTGAATGCCTCTTCACCAATCTGATCTTTGACTTCCCACTTGTCACTACCTGTCAATGTACCATAGTCGCGCTCATTGAGCTCTGCTGCGTGAATGGTCGGCAATGTGGTAATTTCTGCGCCCTTAAGTAAAGCGTCAAGCGTCTGATGGGTGCGTTTCAAAGCAGAAGTATACGCCACGTCAAAAGTTGTGTCTTTCAATAGCTGACCCAGTCGCACCGTGTCTGAGATGCCTTTTTCTGTCAAGCCAACATCTGTCAGTCCGGTCCATTTGCCCTGCAAATTCCACTCGCTTTCGCCGTGGCGGGTGATGAATAGTCGTCCAGAAGCGCCCTTGCGCACCGGCGCTTCACTACTACTGCTTTCGTCACCACCAGTTGTGGAGAATACAATTGTTTCAGTATCAGCATTGTCATCATCAGCAATGGCAGTTTCAAAATACCCTGACTGGTCGTGAGCCCAGGCTTTCAGTGACCATGGCAGCAGTAATTCACCTTTCAGCACTTCCTGTTTACTGATGAATCGCCATTCTTCGATCTCTGGATCGTGTGGACTGATGGCCTTGACTTGTGACTCTTTGATGGACGCCGTAAAGATGAATTGGTAGGTAATGAACCCGTCACCCATGCGCTGCGCCACACCCATCAATGACACATCGCTTGGATTGATATCGATACCAACTTCATCCTTTACTTCCCGTAGCGCTGCCACCAGTGGTGACTCTTCAGTGTCAACCATGCCGCCCGGCAATGCCCAATACGTCTTATAGTTCGACTTAACGATCAAAGCCCGGCCTTCAACATCCTCCAACAGGACAGCAGCGCCGGACGGTCGAGCGTCCAAACTTTCAAGCCATTGACGTCGTTCTGCTCTCATAAACCCATCCATTATTTCGCAAACTCCACTGCCCGCGTTTCGCGGATAACATTAACTTTGATAGTACCTGGATATTGCATGGTTGATTCGATCTTGGTGGCAATATCACGAGACAATTTGATAGCACTCAAGTCATCAATCTTTTCTGGCTTGACAATCACCCGCACTTCTCGTCCGGCAGAAATTGCATAGGCCTTATCGATGCCTTCAAAGCTGGTGGCTACGTTTTCCAAGTCGCGCATACGTTCAGCAAAGTTTTCCGCTGAGATGTTACGTGCGCCTGGCCGTGCTGCCGAAGCGGCGTCTACCACGCGAACCACCAATGCCTCTGGTGTGGTCGCTTCAATATCGTCATGGTGTGCCTCAATAGCGTGTGCAATTCGCTCATCCATGCCGTATTTGCGCGCCAATTCTGCCGCAATGTGGTGATGTTTACCTTCAATTTTGTGCGTCACTGCCTTACCAGAGTCGTGCAGCAACGTCGCGATCTTTGATATACGAACATCAGCGCCAATTTCCTCAGCGATCATCCCCGCCATCTGCGCCATTTCAGTAGAATGCTTCAGCACATTCTGACCATACGAGGTCCGGAATTTCAATTCACCCAACAGGCGCAGCATTTCTTTTGGAATACCAACAACACCCGCTTCACGCATGGCATCTTCACCAGCCTGCTTGACTTCTTTGTCAATCTGTTTTTGCGCCTTGGCAACAACTTCCTCAATGCGCGCTGGATGAATGCGTCCATCTTTCATCAGCATCTCCAAACTCAAACGTGCAACCTGGCGACGAATTGGGTCAAAGCTCGACAGCACCACCATACCAGGTGTATCGTCTACCAAAATGTCGACACCAGTGGCACGCTGCAACGCCTGAATATTACGACCTTCCTTACCGATGATGCGGCCTTTCATCTCATCATCAGTCAGTTTCACCGCCGTCACGGTGCGCTCAGCTGTTACTTCACTGCTCATTCGCTCCATGGCGGTGAGTAAAATAGTCTGAGCCCGCTCTTCAGCATCGTCCATGGCCTCGTGCTGCAATTTTGCGACCAATTTGGTGAGGTCATCACGAATGTCACGCTCAGTCATCTGCATCAATTTTTCGGCTGCATCTTTCTTTTTCAGGCCAGCAATTTTTTCCAATTTTTCCTGCTGACGAGTACGAATTTGCCGAATCTCATTTTTCAGATCATCAATCTCATCTTCGTGCGCCCGTAATTTTTCTGACCGACGGTCCAGCTCTTCAAGCTTGTTATCAAGCGTCTTTTCACGGTCCGCCAGACGATTTTCCGTTTTTTGCCACTCTCGACGACGCTCATTCTCAATTTTCAGTGCCTCATCTTTTGCCTTGAGAACGATGTCACTCGCTTTGGTTTTTGCGTTCGCCAAATCTTTATCAATTTGCGACTTCGCCTGTGAACGACGTACTGTTTGATATCCATAGAGCGCGCCCGCGCCTAAACTGGCCCCAACAAGTGCGCCAATGACAATTCCTGCCATACTTCAGTATTCCTTTCCGACCGACTGCCCCTGAGTATTCGCCTCAAGGAAACATATCAACAGCCAATCAATTTCAAACTATCTAATCCGGCGAACCGCATCCTACAAATCGCCGTAATTTAATTATACACGGTTTCTGGAGTTTTGACACTGCAAGTAAAAGATAGTAGTTTTGGCTACTGTGCATCACCGTCATCATTTTTTTGGCGCAGTAATGTGTGCTGCGGAACCATACTCTGGTAGGACAATTTTCTCGTCTTCACCAGAGCGCAATTTTTCCAACGCTCGTTCCTGCCAGTTCTCACCCGTCGCGCCAACGATTGGCACCTGCAAACCGTCAGCCAGGGTATTGGCCACCGTCAGCCCAATCCTCAACCCAGTAAAGCTGCCCGGCCCTTTCATCACGCCAATACCAGTCAACGCGTGAATGTCGGTATTTTGTTTGGCCAAGCTGTCCCTAAGAAAGCCCAACAGTCCTTTGGCTAACGTACGATCAGCTTGCCATTCATATGACACTGAACTCTCGTGACCGACAAGCGTTACGTAGCAAACTGGGTTTGATGTATCAAGCAATAACAACATTTTATCTCCTCTCAAAAAATGCATTAACCGCACTAAGAAGTCGTTCGGAACGAGTGCCATTAGTGGTAACCTCCAGCTGTCGCTCCGTCTCAGTAGTGGCAGCAATTGTGATCACCAATCGGTCACTCGGCAGTACTTCATTAACCGCGCCGGCCCATTCAATAACCGTGATGGTTAAGTCCTCTTGCATCATTTCAGAAATCTCATCGCCCATGATGCCAGCTTCACCCAAGCGGTAGAAATCATAATGACACAGGCGCAGTCCATCACGAGCGTCATATACGCGCGAAATAGTAAATGTTGGGCTTTGGATTGGTTCGGTAATTGCCAGCCCTTCTGCCAAGCCCTTGGTCAGTGTGGTCTTGCCAGCACCCACATCACCAACCAGCTCTATCACCTCGCCACCAGCCAGTGCCTGACCAATCGCCCGCCCCAATGCTTTCATCTCTGTTTCATCATATATCTTCACACTTTTAGTATATCATTGTTTTTTCAATTCAACTGGTCTATACTAAAGCATAAGTGATATGAGAATCTCAGATAATACGATTGAGAAAATTCTGAAACAGGGTGGGATCTTAACAGAATCGCAGCTTGCTGATTTAAAGACGACCGCCGAACGGTCCAAACGCACCCTGCAAGAGACCATCATTGAAGACAAGGTGTTAGAAGAACGCGAACTAGCCAAATTGGTTGGTGATTATATCGGGACGCCGTTTGTCGAGATTGAGCCAAAAGATATTCCTGATGACGTTCTAAAACGTATCCCAGAGCACATTGCTCGGCAGTACAATGTTGTGTTGTTTGCGGTTGATGAAGATGGCGCACCAATGCTAGCCATGGAAGATCCTGACGATGTGCAGGCTCTCAATTTTATCCAAAAAGAAATCGGCTATAACCTGCGTGTGTTCTTGGCGACGAAAAGCAATATTTTGGATTGTCTGGAAAATTATCGTGGTGATGTGAACGACGAGCTTGACGAAGTCATCGCCATCCAGAGGGACGATAGTGACGCCGAAAACGCCAAAGAAGAAGAATTTGCTGAAGATTCACCGATCGCACAGACCGTCAACCTGCTGCTCGAGTACGCCATCAAATCACATGCTTCCGACATCCACATTGAGCCACGCGAAGAATTTGTGCAGGTGCGATACCGCATCGATGGAGTACTCAGAGAGGTGAATAAATTGCCTCACAATGTTTTGGGAGCTCTGGTCAGCCGTATCAAGATTTTGTCAAATTTGAAAATCGACGAACGCCGTGTGCCGCAAGACGGCCGCTTCAAGATCAAAGTTTCAGGCAAGCAATACGCCTTGCGTGTATCAACACTGCCGATTGCCGACGGTGAAAAGATCGTCATGCGTGTGCTGGATGAATCAAACCAGGCGATTTCTCTGGATAAATTGGGCTATTGGGGCTTGTCCCTGGCAACTATCAAAAACGCCATGGCGCAGCCGAACGGTATGATCTTGGTGACCGGACCGACTGGTTCTGGAAAATCAACCTCCCTGTTTAGCGTGCTGTCAGAATTGAACACTCCTGATGTTAATATTTCAACCATTGAAGACCCAGTCGAATATAAAATTCCTGGCGTTAACCAGACCCAGACCAATGCCAAAGCCGGCATGACCTTTGCCTCGGGATTGCGCGCATTGCTCCGTCAAGACCCAAACATCATCATGGTTGGAGAGATTCGTGACGGCGAAACCGCTAACTTGGGCGTACAGGCGGCGCTGACTGGACACTTGGTGTTCTCGACCCTCCACACCAACAACGCCGCGACTTGTTTGCCGCGTTTACTCGACATGGATATTGAACCATTCTTGATCGCCAGTACCGTCAAAGCTGTCATCGGTCAGCGATTGGTGAGGCGCCTGTGTCAATCCTGCCGTCAAGCATACACCCCTAGCCAAGAAGAGCTAAATTATATCACCCAAATGTTCAACATCACGCCAGAGTCAATGCCACACCTTCACGAGCTCGAAGAACAAGCTGCGTCAGAGAGCATCGGTGGTGATACACCAATGGGCACGACAGACGCAACCATCGTTCAGCTGTGGAAGCCATCGCCTGAAGGCTGTGATGAATGTGGACACAATGGTTTCAAGGGTCGCGTTGGTATTTACGAAGTGTTGGGTATTTCTGTGGCCATTCAAAAGATGATCACTGCAAATGCCACCAGCAATGATATTCAAGAACAAGCGATTAGCGAAGGTATGATCACCATGCAGATGGATGGATTGATCAAATCATTCCGTGGCGTCACAACCATTGAGGAAATTTTACGTGCAACGAGGGAGCAATAACACATGACTAGTTTTAGTTTTGTCGCGACAAAAAAGATGGCTCAACGCTATCATCAACTATAGAGTCCAGTGATCGCGCGGCCGCCATCCGCTCAATCCAAGCGCAAGGGTTAAAATTGGTCAATCTCAAAGAAGCAGGTGCAAAAACCGGTCGCAAACGTCGGCGCAAAATTAAGTCTGATGAGTTGGTGATGTTCACCCGTCAGCTAAGCTCCATGGTCTCGGCTGGTGTGCCAATCCTCAGGTCACTGGAGTCAATGACAGAACATGCCGAAAGCGCATCATTCCGCTCAATCATTGGCGACGTCTCAAAAGACATTGAAAGTGGTTTGTCATTTGCTGATGCGCTGGCGCGACACCCCGACACCTTCAATGATGTCTACGTTAACATGGTTCGCGCTGGTGAAACCGGTGGTATTTTGGACGACATTTTGAAGCGTTTGGCTTTGCAGCAAGAAAAATCAGCATCCATCAAGAAAAAGGTTAAAGGAGCCATGACCTATCCAATGGTGCTGATCGTCATTACTATTGGTGCATTTTTTGGCTTGATGATCTTTGTCCTGCCAATGATCGGTAAAACCATCAAAGATTTGGCGGGAGAAGATGCCGAACTGCCAGCCTTAACCCAAGCCATGCTGGGGATCAGCGCCTTTATGGTCAACTTCTGGTACATTCTACTACCGCTGGTCGGTGCGGCAATTTATGGTTTCTTGCGCTACATCAAAACGCCTGGCGGCAAGAAAAAATACCATCACTTTTTGGTACATGGACCGATCATCGGCAAAATTATGAAAAAAATCGCCATCGCTCGCTTCACTCGAACCTTCTCTTCCCTCATCGGTGCTGGTGTGGCTGTGCTGGAAGCGCTGGAAGTGACCTCCAAAGCAGTTGGTAACAGCGTCTATGAAGAGTCGCTCACTGGCGCCGCCAAGCGCGTGAAAAACGGTGAGGTATTTTCTAAAATCATCGCTGAAGATGAGGTGCTGTACCCACCGATTGTGGCGCAGATGTTGGCAGTCGGTGAAGAAACCGGACAAACCGACCAAGTTTTGGTTAAGGTTGCTGATTTCTATGAGGAAGAGGTCGATACTGCCATTGCCGGCATCAGTTCCACCATTGAGCCAGTGATGATTGTCTTCATGGGTGGCATGGTCGGTCTAATCGCCGCCAGTGTGATGATGCCAATTACTGGATTGGCAAATCAAATTAAGGGTTAGCAAATCAAATTGGTTATGGTATACTAAAAAAGAATTATATAAATGTGTGGGCAATATTGTGAGTTCTATATTTTACAAAAATAAACCAATCATTGGATTTGATTTCAGCAAAATAGGCGCCCGAGTCATGTCACTGGACGTTGCAAAAATGAGCGTTCACGGCTACGGCGCTATTGATTTCGATCCATCCAAGATGTCTGACGACTTAGAAGTCTGCTCAGACTATATCGTTACACGTATCAACGAATTGTTTGAAAAAAACTTAGTTGGCAAACTGAACAGCAATCGAGCTGTCCTCAGCCTGCCAACGTCACGCACCTTTTCACGTACCTTTACCGTACCTAAAGCTCAGGAAGCGTCTTTGCGAGACGCCGTCAACCTGGAAGTCGAACAGTATATACCGATGCCGCCAGACCTGCTCTATGTTGACCACCAGATCATCAAGCGTGACAAAGATTCACTGACCGTACTAATGTGCGCTGCGCCGAAAAAAGATATCGAAGTGATGACGACCATCGCCAAACAGTGTGGTATTGAAATTGCCATGATCGAGCCAAGCATCAACGCCATCGCCCGCATCCTAAAATCAACTGAAAGCGGCGGGTTACCAACCGTCATCTTGGACATTGGACCATCAACCACAGACATTGCGATCCTCGACTCTGTCATACGCGTGACTTCTGGTGTCAACATCGGCGGTAACACGTTCACTCTCAACATCGCCAAGAAGCTCAATACACCACTAGAGGCAGCTCATCAGCTGAAAGTTCTGAGTGGTCTGAATTCTGGACCAAAACAGGCGCAAATTACCAGCGCGCTTAAACCAAGCCTGGAAACGGTCGTTAAAGAAACCCAAAAAATTATCCGCTACTACTCTGAACACTTTCCGAACGAGCCAAAGATGGAACAATTACTAATCGTCGGTAGCGGCAGTAACATTCCAGGATTGGGTGATTACTTCACTAACGAGCTGATGATGCCGAGTCGTACGGCGAGCCCTTGGCAAGCATTGAACTTTAGCTCACTACAGCCGCCAACGAAGCAGCTTCGGACTCACTTGATGACGGTTGCAGGTTTAGCGCTGGTTGATCCAAAGGAGATTTGGAAATGATAAACTTATTGCCTCAAGACGAAAAACGTCAAATCATCGCCGGACAAACCAACAGATTACTCGCGCGTTACTGTGTCATTTCGTTAGCATTGGCAGCACTACTGTTCATCTACATCGGCATATCCTACTTCATCTTGATGAAGTCCAAGTCAGATGCTGAACAAACCATTGCTGAAAGTAACCGACAATTATCACAATATCAAGAAGTTCAACGACAAGCCAAGCAATTCTCTGATAATCTTAAGGTTGCAAAATCCATCTTGGATAAAGAAGTACCGTATTCAAAGATTGCCGTAAAAATAGCTCAGGTGTTACCAAAAAACATCGTCCTGCAGTCTCTAGATCTGGATGCAACTACTTTCGGTAAGCCAGTCAGTCTCACTACCAAAGGAAAAAGTTACAATGACGCTCTGGAACTAAAAACTGCCCTAGAGAATAAGAAAGATATATTCCAAAACGTCCACCTAGTGTCAGTAACCGCCAATGAGGCAAAGGACGGCTATCCAATGTCAATCGTCATCAGCGTTGTTATTCGCCCGGAGGTGATAAAATCATGAACATACAAAAACTTCAATTAAATGCAACCTTGGCTCGCATCCTACTGTCGCTAGCCTTAGTCTTGATACTGCTTGTCATGACCGCTGGTTTCTACATGGCATACAGCTTCATGAAAGACTCGGCCCAACAAGTTGCGGGTGTGCAAGCTGATGCGAAAGCCGCTGACAAAAAACTACAAGACGTCAGATTACTCTCAAGCAAGCTGGAAAAATATCAAGATAGCGTTAAGAAGGCTGAAAAGATTGTCGCTGAGTCCACCAGCTACCAATACCAAAACCAGATTATCAACGACATCACTGCCTACGCTCGACAGGCCGGTGTCGGCATCTCATCATTCACCTTCCAGGATGATAGCGCAGCATCGGGCGGCAAGAGCAGCTCTTCAACAGCCAGCAAAACGCCAACTACGCCAAGCAGTCCGTCTCCGTCTGGGGCTAAAAGCACCTCAGTCTCCATCCAGATGGACAAACACCTCAATTACGTACGCTTCTTGCAATTCTTACACCTACTAGAACAAAACCTGACCCGTATGCAAGTAGCAAACATATCCCTCGCCAAAGGAGAGAATCCACAAGAAGTTGAATCACAAGCATTAAAATTGGAGCTTTACTTACGATGAACAACTCACCATCTGTCGGACAATTAGGCGTAATCCTGGCACGGTTTCTACACCGCTATCACATTACGTTGTACACCATGACCATCGTGATCGCAGTCTCAGTCGCAATTTTCTTAATCAGCAGTGTCACCAGCTCCGGTGATGATGTTGATGCAAAAGTTGTAGAGACTACCAAATTTGACACCAATACTATCGATCGCATCAAAGAGTATAACAGCTCATCACAAGCAGCAAAGCCATTCTCTCTGCCGGGCAGCGGAAGAATTAACCCATTTGTCGAGTAAGGTAGTATAATAGATACTGTATGTTAATTTCAGCCAGCAGATTTATGAACACTCCGGTGATGAGCCTCCAGACAGGTGCGGAGTTAGGCAGGACTGCTCGCGAAATAATCGATCCGCGTAACTTATCAATCGTGGCTTATGAACTGGAAGGGCCACTCCTTGATCAGCGCCCAACCCTGCTTAGGCTAGATGACGTGCGAGAGATCGGCCCACTCGGTATGATCATCGACTCGGCTGATGAACTCGTCGGTGTTTCAGACGTTATAGAGCTACAAAAAATTTACGAATACAAATTCGTTTTGATGGGCAAACATGTCGTAGAAAAAGACGGTCGTAAAGTCGGTAAAGTTATCGGCTACACGGTGATGGCTGGCAGCTTTCTCATTCAGCAGCTTAGCGTGAAGCGTCCACTGCTTCGCAGTTTTGGCGATACCGAAATGCTCATTCACCGCTCACAAATCGTCAAAGTGACCGACGATCAGATAGTCGTAAAATCAGCAACTGTTCCACGTCAAGAACAGCACGTCGAGAAGCCGGTTTTACAGGCCTACGAAAATCCTTTCCGCAAAAAGCAGGCATCGTAAAGCCTCAGTTATTTACTTCTTCAACATCATTCAAAGCAGACACCACATCGTCATAGGAAAAGCCTTGACGCACCAGATACTGCACGAACTTTTGTCTATCACCCGCATATCGACGGTGCTTTTTGGCGATAACTTTCCTCAGCTCCTGCTCGTCCGTACGGTCAGTTTTTTCAAGCGTTTGCGCGATGATGTCTGCGTGAACACCCTTTGAACGCAGCTCAGCCGTCAATTTACGCCGACTTACGCCTTTGCTGAGCTGACGATTTTCCACCCACCACCGCGCAAACGCTTCGTCATTAACATATGCTTTCTGCTGGAGCTTACTCAGCACTCGCGACGCCACCCGCTCTGAATAGACCACAGGATTGTTCATACCAGTTTGCCTCTTACGAAGCGCTGGCTGAGTTTTTCGCCATAGATAATCCCTGACTTCCTTAACTGAATGTGGTCGCCGCAAGCAATATTCAAGCGCCCGCATATACAGCTTGCCAAATTGGCTCTCTTCTTGCAGCTCCTCCAACTCCCCATCACTCAATTCACGGCCGACCTTAAGATTTAAGTCAGTCACCTGAGTGATGTCCAAACTGAAGCTATATACGCCATCAACACTCACATTAACACGGTTGTTATCGCGAGCCTGAAGAGAGATGTCAGTGATTTTCATAAAAATATTATAACGCGAAAACAGTGAGCTCGCTACTGGCAGAGGCTACTCAACTACCTCGACCACCTTGCCATGCACGCCGTTGTAGCAAGCAGCAGCACGCGGTTCGGTGATGACCGGTAGTTGCCCTGGAATAGCGCTCATATTAACGTCGTCCAGCGTACCGGCCTCGACGCAACCAAGCGTGATGTGCGGGCGGAAGCCATCGACATCCAGCCCCGGATGAATACCATCCAGTGCCGCGAGTAATTGCTGGCGCGCCTCAACCATCCAGGCAGTTTTCTGCGTGCGCAGCTCCACCCAAACACAGTTGCCCGCTTTATCTGGCAAGAAGTTAACTCCATCAAGTACCAGCCTTCCGAGGACCGGCAGCGCCGCAGCGGCCGCCTTGAGGCGTGGCATATCCTGCTCAGTCACGTTAATCAATGTCACGTGTGGAATAAACTCACCAAAGTCAAGGTTCATTTTTTCTGATAATTCTCGAAGATACGCATTCTGCTTATCATCAAAGACGAGGCTGACTGACGCCATATGTTTTTCGACTGGATATGCGGTTTCTGCTGCGCGTATTAGTTTTCTCCTTCTTTTACTTTCTCCCGAACCTTCTGATCAATTTCTGCCAAAACCTCAGGGTTTTCTTTCAGATACAATTTAGTTTTATCGCGGCCCTGACCGATGGTTTCGCCGTTATATTTGTAAAAGGCGCCAGATTTTTCGACGATGCCGTGCGTAGCTGCCAGGTCAAGAATATCGCCAGTTTTAGAAATACCTTCGTTATACATAATGTCAAACTCAGCGATGCGGAATGGTGGCGCAATCTTATTTTTCACCACTTTGATCTTGGTGCGGTTACCGCGGATATCATCGCCAACCTTGATCTGCCCGATCCGGCGGATATCCACCCGCTGCGAAGCGTAAAACTTCAGCGCGTTACCACCCGTCGTGGTCTCAGGATTGCCAAACATCACACCAATCTTCATGCGAATCTGGTTGATGAAAATCACCGTCGCTTTCGACTTGTTGATGATACCAGTCAATTTACGCAGTGCTTGGCTCATCAGTCGTGCCTGCAGGCCCATGTGCGAATCACCCATATCGCCGTCAATTTCTGCTTGCGGGGTCAGTGCTGCCACCGAGTCCACCACGATGAGGTCCACCGCGTTTGAGCGCACCAAGGTTTCAGTAATTTCCAGCGCCTGCTCACCGTTGTCTGGCTGCGATACCAATAGGTTTTCGGTATCCACACCCAACCGCTTGGCGTAGGCCGGGTCAAGCGCATGCTCAGCGTCGATGAACGCTGCCGTACCGCCTTGCTTTTGAATTTCGGCGATAGCATGTAGCGTCAACGTCGTCTTACCTGAACTTTCCGGGCCATAAATCTCGATGATGCGCCCCTTTGGATAGCCACCACCCAGTGCCAAATCAAGACTCAACGAACCCGATGGAATCACTTCAACATCAACCTTGTGCGCCTCGCCGAGCTTCATGATTGAGCCATCACCAAACTGTTTGGTGATTTGATCCATCGCTAGACCCAACGCTTTCAATTTCCCGTCATCAATCTTTTTCTCTGCCGCTACCGACTTTTCAGTTTTTACTGCCTTTTTCTCATCAGTCTTAGCCATGATATTCCCCTCCTTACTTGATACTTTTATTATACATTCTCTAGGGCTTAGGACCAAATTTTGCTATAATAGCAGTATATGAAAAAATGCTCCGGATTTACCGTTATTGAATTATTGTTTGTCATCATCATGCTGACCGTTGGCTTGGGTATTGCGGTGGTACAGATCGGAAAAGTAAAAAATGCCAGTGATGACAGTCACAAGAAAACAGCCATCAATGCCATGTACTACAGCCTGGAAGAAAGCTTCTACAAACAGCACGGCTACTACCCAGAAACTCTGACTGACGATACCCTACCGACTATGGACAAAGCACTACTCACCGATCCAAAGGGCAAAAAGATTGGCGACGCCAACAGTGCGTATCGTTACGAAACCCAAAACTGCCAAGAAGGAAAATGTAAACACTTCACTTTGAGAGCCAAGCTGGTTAACGAAAGTGACTTTGTCAAAGAAAGTCGCAACAAATAGCTAATCGTCGACTGGACGACCGTTCTTAAAGGCCTCAATGGCGTTATTGACGATTCCTATTTGGTGCTTTGGATTTGCTACAAAATGGAAGATATAAGTAGTCTCTTCACCCTCAGTACTCAATCGAATAGTTCCATAGTTAAAGATCATCTGAATAATTCCTGACTGACGAAAACTAGCATCTTCAATACTACCAAGGCTCACTGTTTGCTCATGGCGAGAAAACAAACTTTCTTGGATTTCTTGAATCACGCTCTCGTTGGTCATATAAAATTGGTTCTGCAGGTAAACCCAAAGTGCTACCGCTCCGCCCAATGCCGCCAAAATAGCAAACAAGGTCGCGATGCCGAACATAGCTGTTGGAGATGGTACTGGTAATAAACTTCCACCAGTGATTAGCGATGGATACAAAAAGGCAAAACCAAATATCACCATGATGATAATGACCGTGATAGCAATTGGTGCGACAATACCAATGGGATGGCGTTTGATGTCCAAAATGACATATTCACCTTCGCTCAAGTTAAGCTGTGGGTACTGCGCCACTGACTCTTCGTGTTTGCGCTTCAATTCTTCACTAATCACCATTGGTTGTGGCTCAAGATTACGTACGGTATGAACCACATCTGGTTCATTGGCATACTGGCTACGAATACGTGGATCAAAATTCTGCCCCTCCATCGACTCTGGAAGCACAGTTACGTGAGACGGGCGCTGCGCAGCTGTCGACTGTGGCTCTTCTGGTTGCGCATCTTGCGGCGGATGATAATACAGCGGCCTGCCCTCAACATCATATGCAGCTGGCTGTTGATTATTCGACTGGTGGTCCTTCGTATCCATATCTACAGTTTATCATTTTTTAGGTTGATATCCCAAATGCGCCTGAGCACGCAGAGTGATGCGCCGACCGCGCGGTGTACGCTCAATGAAGCCGATTTGCAGCAGATACGGCTCATAAAAATCCTCAATTGTCGTCGCTTCATCGCCAGTCAGCGCAGCAATGGTCGTTAGCCCCACGGGATTATCGCCATAATTTTCTAGGATTGATTGCAGTAAATTACGGTCGGCTGGGTCTAATCCCAGCTCGTCTACTTCCAACATTTCCAAGGCGCTCGTTGTGGTTTTCACATCAATTATGCCGTCACCATTTACGTCAGCGTAGTCGCGTACGCGCTTGAGCAGGCGGTTGGCGATACGCGGCGTCAAGCGAGCCCGCGTCGACAACAAGTTCGCCGCTTCATGCCGAATTGACGACTCCAGGATGGCTGCACTCCGCGTCACAATTTTCGCAATGTCCTCTGGCTCGTAAAATTCTAAGCGGTAAATATGCCCAAATCGATCGCGCAGCGGCGCTGCCAGACTACCCGTCCGCGTCGTTGCGCCAATCACCGTAAACTGCGGTAAATCCAGCCGAATTGACCGGGCTGCCGGCCCTTTGCCGATGACGATGTCTAGCTTGAAATCTTCCATGGCTGAGTATAAAATCTCTTCCACCGCCCGACCGAGCCGATGAATTTCATCGATGAACAAGATGTCGCCGTCCGCCAAATTGGTCAAAATTGACGCCAAATCACCAGCTTTTTCAATGGCCGGACCGCTGGTGATCCGTAAATTCGTCCCCATCTCATTGGCGATCACCGTCGCCATGGTGGTCTTGCCCAGTCCCGGCGGGCCGTACAGCAGCACATGATCCAGTGGCTCGCCGCGCTTCTTAGCCGCGTCAATCGCTAAGCGCAAATTACGTTTCAATCGCTCCTGACCAACATACTCGCTAAAGCTCTGCGGGCGCAAGCTAACTTCAATCCGCTGCTCCTCGGTATCATCAATATGCGAGCTAGTATCGACTATTCTCTCAATTGCCATATATTCATTATATCATCCAAGCTGGAGCGAACTAAGCTCTTGTAAGCCGACTACGCAGCGCCTGCATAATTTCGCGAAACGTCTCATCACCCACCATATGTACCGCATTCTCTAGGTGTCGTGGCCATTTTGGATCAGGAAATTCCTCGCCAGTAAAGGTAGTACCACCAAGATAGCGCGGATGTAGATGCCAATGTATATGTGTTGGCCGGCCAGCCTTAACCGCATTATTCATCAGGCACTCCCAGTTACACACATCGGCACCAAACGCTTCTTTAACTGCCTGCTCGAGTTGACGAATCACCTGATGTAGCTCCATCCAATCTGCCTCGTCCAGATCCGACAACGTTTCCTTGTGCTGGCGCAGAGTGATAAATGACTTACCCAAATAGCATTGGTTTCTATCGAGTACCGCCACCCAACGTTCAGTCTGCAATATGACATTGTCGTCAGCCGCCGTCTGACCAACCAGCAGCGGACAGATTTCACAATCTTTCTGTGTCGTACATGTATTCATAATACCTCCTGGTATGGATTATACCAGCCATGCACTATTTATTCACATTTACAAAGACACACCTGAACTCGTAAGAACAGTTTTACCAATATGGTACGGAGATGATACCTGCTTCTCCTGAGCCATTGGCCAATCCTGAAATATTTCTTGGCTCGGTTCATCCAGTTCTGGGTTAGTGATGAACTGTCTATTCTCGTCAATCTGGTGCACCATCTGCTCAATCACTTCTTCTGCAACACCACACTCTCCCATGTCATTCTTCAGATATTCTTGATAGTTCGGCAAAAATAAATCCTCCAATTCCTTGAATTGCTCCTGCCACGACAGCTCTCGACATTCTTCAACCCGAAATCGCATGGTATAATTCAAAAAATCCCGACCGCCTGATCGCCAGACATAACCAAGGTCAGCGTGATGTAATAATTTTGCTTGAATACTATCACGACAGATTTGTTCTTTTGGACCAGGGATGGTGCCAATGATTGCACTTTTCATGAACTCATACTCAGCTGAACCGGGCTCATAGTACTCGTCAAGAAATGAGACCGCATAATGCTCTTTGGTAGCATAACCATCTGGCGGTGGGCCAGCCTCAAACCCAGCATCGTGCGCTGCTGCCGCCACCAACAACAGATCCTTTTGATCTGAATTCATTCTGTCCGCCGGGATCACCTCCGTCAGCACACGTATTGAGCGCATCACGTCCACGCCATGTGCAGGCTGATGATATGGATAATTCGGGTAGGTAGTCAACAGCTTGGCTGATAGCTTAGCAAGAGAGGCTGCTTGTTCTTTGTTATGAAATAGCTTTGCGAGGTTCTCCTCTGAGGTGTATTGGTCCAGCACCTTTGCTGATACCGTTAATTCAGGATCGGTCACTGTTGGGTCTTCTTGGTTAGCACTGTTTCGTTGTTCCCATAACTTTTTGTCAAGAATTTTTTCGGTAATAGTTCTATTCACAACCCTATATTATATATCATTTGTACTATTTAGTCAATAGTACGGCGCCGTGACCCCTGTAACCAAGTCAGTCTTACTTGGTATGTTTCAACCCTATTATTTCTTCAGTGCCTCGGTCACCCGCTGCGCCGTTGGCAAATTAGTATCAACATTTTCCAATGCTTTAGTGGCGTCAGCCAGGGTGTAGCCCAGCGCCATCAACGCTTCCAGTGCTTCGTCAGAGGTGTTCAGTTCAGTTTGGACTGTAGTGTCTGCTCGACCATACTGCGTCGGCAAGCCAACTTTATCGCTCAAATCAACCACCACGCGCTCAGCAGTTTTTTTGCCGACGCCAGCAGCTTTTTGTACAAACGCACTGTCAGCATTGGCGATGGCATTGCGCACATGCTCTGCGTCGCCGAGGCTGAGAATTGCCAACGCTGCTTTCGGACCGACACCCTGAACCGTGATGAGCATTTCAAACATTTTCTTTGCTGCCAAACTCGAAAAACCAAACAATTCTTCCGCCTGCTCACGGACGTGATGATAGGTATAAAACTTAACATCCTGATCCAGGATCACCGCGTCAAAATCACCAGCCGCCACGCTAACTTCATAACCAACGCCGTGAACGTCGATCACCAACGATCCATTAAATTTCTCGGCAACTTTTCCAAAAACATGTGCAATCATAATTCAATTATACCCGATTCATCGCTGCGTGGGTAATTGCCGCCGCCAGAGCATCAGCACAGTCGTCTGGCTTCGGCACGTCCTTGAGTCCCAAATTCAAGCGAACCATTTCCTGCACTTGCTTTTTATCAGCCTTGCCATAGCCCGTCAGCGTCTGTTTGATCTGCAGCGGCGTATACTCAGCGATTGGCAAGCCCGCTTTTCGCCCCGTGAGCATCGCTACACCACGCGCTTCTGCCACGGAAATCGCCGTCGTGACGTTACGGGCAAAAAACAATTTCTCAATCGACATGACATCAGGCTTAGTCTCAGTAATGATCTCTGTCAAACTGTCAAAAATTTCTTCCAGCCGCTCATCAATTGGCGTGTGTGCCGGCGTTCTAACAACTCCCGCTGTCACCAGCCTGAACTTACCGCCCGAAAAATCAATCACACCAAAGCCCAAAATCCCCGTTCCTGGATCAATACCAATAATTCTCATGGTTTATATTATAGCAATGATTTAACCGCTCAGTCACTAACTCATCGCCGTAATCGTCGTATCAATTGCGAAAGCTCCCAACGCCACTGCCACGCACCGTAACCTGCCGCCAACAAACTAACGCCACCAAACACCCACCAGCCCCAGGTCGCACCAGCAACATGTTGAACGCCCGCTGTCGCCGACCCAACAACTGGCATACTGGCAGTTTTTATCTTCCGACAACGCCGGGTGGCTGGGTTGCGCTCAAATCCTTCCGGACAGTCTTTTAGAATGTCATCTGCGGCAGCAATTTTCTTGCAGCGGCCAGTTGCCGGATTACGAAATTGACCATCAGGACATGGCTTCAAGGTTTTAGCGGCGGCCGAGGCGATTGAGCGACACCGACCAGTTTCCTCGCTGCGATAATACCCTTCTTTACACGGCGTTACAGTCTTTGCTGCTTCGATTTTCCGACAGCGACGAGTTTCAGGATGCCGATATTGACCAGCTGGACACGGCGCTAACACATCAGACTCAGTAGACGGCGTTGGAATTTTTACACATTTACCCGACTCATTACGCATATAGCCAGCCTGGCAATCCGCATATTCCTTAAACACATTGGCAGCACCCTCAGTCACCGCAAACGTCTGCATCCACTCACCATCAAGCAAGCTCCAGGAAGCACCCTTTGCGATTTTGTCATATTCAGTAGCATCAATTTCCGCACCAGCCTCATCCAGGACATACACCTTACCCTTGGTTTTTGGTAATTTTAATTTCGTATGACTCACTTTGACCGCCCGCAATTCACCAGATTTCAGTTCGATATCACCAAGGACCTCCTGTGAATTGTTACTGTCAATTGTCAACTTGCAGCCGGCCGTCGTGATGGTTTTATTACTCCCATTCACCAATTCAATGAACGGCTCATCAACATGAGAAGCAATTTCATTCAACTTCAAACCTTCACACTTATTCAGTGGTTTTGGTGGCTCAGGAGTTTTGCAACGTGGACGCGTGTACGGCATCACCTCCTGGTCACCAGCTGTTTTATTTGACGAAAAATCAGCGAAATTATTTTTCGAATCAACAATGATTCCATCGGCAAAACAGCGCCAGACAGTTTTCACGCCACCAGTCACAGGCGCAGCCAAAAACTTCTTTGTCTCACCCCAACCAACAATATCCGCCATTGACCCATCAGCCCGCGACAACACCACCGACCCTTCACCTTGGATCACGCTCGGTGCCTTATCAAACTTCACTGCTTTGGTTAGCGCTGGATCATTTGATAGCACCAGAAAATCATTCGCCAAAATCACCTCATCCTTGAGTTCTTTCCCGCCGGTTTTCACATCAGCTCTATAGTGTTCAATTTTCCAACCCGCCAAGGTAACATTACTGTCCGTTGGATTATATATCTCAATATACTTCTTGTCGGGACTTACTTTTGATATCAATAGCGGCGCCGTTTTTTCAGGTGATTCAGCAGTTGTTTGTACTGGCGAAGGAGCTGGATTTACTGGAGCGACAGCCGGCGGATTAGCCGCTGCCACGGACTCTACAGTTGGCTGTTCAGTAGTTAGGTCTGGTGCTAGCTGAGACGAGGGCGCAGCGGCAGTCGAGCCTGAACTGGGCGTCGATGTCTCAACGACCTGAGAGGCATCACCACCAGATGATGTCTCAACTTCCGCATTACCAACCGCCAAGACTGACGGCGACGGCATGATCAACGCCGCGATTAGTGTCATAAGTAGTGTGTTACGCAAATATTTCATGCTCGCCCCTTGCTTATGGTTAACTAACTCTTAGTGTAGCGTACTTTTTGCCAAAATAAAAACCGCCCCGAGAGCGAGGCGATTTTTCTGATGATCATGTTATTCTGCCGTGATATTGGCGTTAGTGTGCACATTCACCACGTCGTCCAAGTCGTCCAGAGCGTCAACTACCTTCATTAATTTCTGTGCCGTTTCCGTATCAGCAATCTCAACTGGCGTATTAGCAATATAGCGCAGCTCGGCGTCTTTCACCTTCAAACCCTGTTCAGCCAACTGATTTCTGACGCTCGCCAAATCTTTCAACTCGGTGTAGACGATAATCTCGCCGTCTTCCTCGACCGCGTCCTCAGCGCCAGCATCTAACACTTGCAGGAGCAATTCTTCGCCCGTACCCTCCACGGTGATTACGCCCTTGCGGGTAAACTGAAACGCCACACTGCCAGCGTCAGCGATTCGCCCGCCGTTCTTCACCAACGCCGTTTTAACTTCTGGCAAGGTACGGTTGCGATTGTCGGTCGCCGTCTCAATGATGATGCCGACGCCGCCAGGACCATAGCCTTCATAGGCAATTTCCTCCAGCGCCGCCGCGCTTTTATCAGCCACGCGGTCAATCGCCCGCTGGATGTTAGCACTCGGCATGTTGGCCGCCTTGGCTTTTTCAATGGCCATTGCCAAGCTTGCGTTCAGTGCTGGGTCGGTGCCGCCGCGTGCCGCAATGGCAATTTGATTACCCAGCTTCGTAAAAATTGCACCGCGCTTAGCATCAACAATCGCCTTCTGCCGGTGCGTCGTTGCCCATTTACTATGTCCTGACATACATTCTCCTACCGTTTATCTATGTTCAATCTGTTAGTATTATATATCAAATACAGACGTGAGACAATTTAGACTGGCAAGCCCAAAGACAACAACACGTTTGGCATGTCAATTTCACTGTCTTTTTGTACGCGAACAACCGGGTAGCCATACTGCTGCGCCTCAGCCTGAATTCGCTGATCGAACAGCCGCGCCCACATAATCTCATATTCTTTCAGCGTATCATCATATGTATCAGCATCCGCATATAGACCACGACTAAATATCGCCTGCCTTAACGCGTCATCGCCTTCGTCAGTCAAGAATATTGATCGTACATCGCTAGCGGTCTGTAATGACGGTAGCAGCGATGGTAAAATATTAACACCTTCCAATACAAAACCTTCACGCCAGGTAAAATCATCCTCGATTAATTTCTTATTGCCAGGCCACGCTTCAACGCCATGCATATATTCTCTTTCAGCTATCTCTTCTGGTGAAAATTGCTGGAAAAACTCAGCTGCTGACAACCCGTGCGCTGACAATAAATGCGGGTGCTGCTCTGGGCTTGCCATACCCTGCATTATCAACCGTGTTTGATCAGTTGACAGCCACGGCAATGCCAGTCTCAGAGATAACTCCCGCGCCAAGGTTGTTTTGCCGGTTGTTGGCATGCCGCCAATCAAAATTATCATTCTTGTCATGGCATCTATTATATCACTCGACTATATTCACCCTCCCAAGGTCCAATTTCGTCTGCTTCTTCATCCACCACATAGCACCAATCATCGCCGCATACATCAAACCGCATTGCCACCAAGTGATATTCACTTCCATCTGCGCCCACTCCAAGCTCGCCAGCCAATTGGCCGCCTGAATCATATAGCCCAGCAACCAAGTCGTCGGTAGGGCGATTGCCACACCAATCATCGGCACTACGGCCAGCACGCCCGACGCAAAGGTCAATAGCATCGCCAGCGGCACAAACGGCAAAATTAGCATATTAGCGATCAGCGCTACATTACTAACCACACCAAAACTCATCATCAACAGCGGCAGTGTCGCAAGCTGCGCCGACAGCGTCTCAACCAGAATTTGCCGAAACGCGCCAGGGTCTTTGTCGCCAAAGAAATAGTTGTGCAGCAGCGGCGCCAGGATGATCACGCCAGTAAACGACGCAAAGCTCAGTTGCCAGCCCAAATCGCCCCAGCCAAATTGCGGATTGACCAACAATGTAATCGCCGCCGAAACTGGCAGCAGCACCAGCGGATGAATCGTCCGCCCATAATACCACGCTGCCAGGCTTAGTCCAGCCACCAGCCCAGCCCGCGACATGCTCGGACTCAAACCCGTCACCGCCATGAAACCAAGGATCATCGTTGCCGCACTGAGCATTGCCAAATATTTTGACCGCTTGGCAAATAACCGCCGCGCCAGGCGTACTAAAATTGTCAAATTGTAACCGCTCGCCACCACAATGTGCGTCAGACCAGCAATCTTCAAATTATCGCTCAGTTCCATCGGCATAGCTCGCCGCAGTCCCAGCAAAAATCCCAAGCCCAGCGCTGACTCAGACTCTGGAATGTGCTTGCGCACCTGCTCAGCAAACCAGTCGCGTGCCCCAACCGCCACGTCGCCAGGAATTGGACGCTCGACGCTGCCAATTTTCGCCCGATACATGCTCGCCGAAAAAGCACCAAAACCCGCCGTCAATTTTCCTTGAGCCTGAACGATGTCGCTGCGTTTAATGGGGCGCTTGTCAGCCGTCACCACCCATAGTTGTCCTGCTAATTTCTTGCCGTTGATCCGCAAGTCACTCAACCGCAACACCGTTTGCCCTTTCTTATCAATGTCGGGGTCTTCCAAAACACGGCCTTGAATAACTGCACTTTTGCCAATGAGCGAGTCATAAACCTCCAAGCCGGTTCGACCCATTTCACCGCGCCACAGCCCGACCAAACCGCCAGAAATAACTGCCACAATCATCAATACCCGCCACCGCCAGACCAGCGCCGGCACAAACAATACCAGCCCGCCAAATAACGCCAGCATGTTAAACTCGACTGAGCGCGGCAGATGATGAACCGCAATTATGCCAACCGTCAGCCCCAAGCACCACGCCGCCACCAGCCAAGAAATATGCAATTTCTTGGTTAGGCTACGTATCATCATACATCTTTAGTATGACATATTTTTCCAGCGTACATACGTAAATAGGTAGCCGTCTCAACTTCAGCATATCGTTGAGAACACATTCCCTGAAATACTCCATACAGCTTGTTCAATATTTCGGTGGAAGGTAATTGATCCCTACTCCCGTCTGGAGTCAGCTTTGGTAAGTCCAAAATAAATCGCGCAAGCTGAGACGCCGACTCATCATACGGATCAATATTATTCCTCGCCAGGACTTCACTCAGCTCTTCCCAAAAAAGATTTTGTAGTCTACTCTCTCCTCCATATGTTTCAGTGAACTTAGACTGGTTAATCCTCTTTCGTGAATCAATAACGAGTTCCTGCAACCTTTTAATACACCTGCGAAAGTCATTTTCATATTCACAGTCAACATTCTTGATCTGCTGAGCGACTGTCTTCCGGGAGTCACTCCTTGATCGCGCATCGGGAGCCCCTTCTTGTAGCCCATTGCTCTCATGACCAATTACCTTTGACAGTAATACTTGAGCAGATGCTACCAGAGTTTTCTTTTTATCTAACAATGAGCGCCTGGGAGGTTCGACATCATACTGCTGAAGTAGGTTTTGTGAATCAGCCTCTTGCTGCATACGCTTCATAGTTCTAATTGTAAAATTACGCCGAGCCACAAAAATACTTATATAATAACCAGCACTGGTTTTTTCATCATAATTAAAGTCATCATTACCATCAAAATCATCTAATATTCGTTCAATTAGCGCTGGCAAGCCAGCGGACTGATAGCCCTGCCACTTTGCAAATCCATATTCTTTCAAAATTTGATCAGCTCGCTGCCAAAAACGGTCAGCTCGTTGTTGCTGGTCAACTGGCATATCACCAATAAAGTAGATATTGCTTGCCTTTTTATCATCCATTGAACCTGTCTGCATATCACCATCAACATATGAATCCGGCACTAACAAATTAGGCCTAACAGCTCTTCTTTCCATGTTCGAAAAACATTCACTCAGTCCTTCAATCTGTGATTTGAATTCCTTTTTACGACGGCGGCGGTTATATGCAAGGCTCAATCCACCAGTCGCTATTCCTGCCGCCACCCCGGATAGGCTGACCGTTGGAGCAAAGTTGAACCATTCCAACGCCCCGCCAGCAGCACCCGCCAGTGCTGCTCCTCTGACTCCAGCTAAGCCCACGTCAGTGGACATTTTTCGCCTATGTTCTTGCTCCAGGAGATCGTCAATATTTGTTAGTACATTTCCAATACCAACTCGGTAACGACAGAGACCCCTTTCTACTATCACTGGATTCTGCCCCAGCTGGATATATTGAGCATAGCCAACTGGCTCTTTAGTAGTTGGGTTGGTTACTTCTTGGCTGCCAGAAAAAATTGGGACACCACATCGCATCCCAACAAAATTCTTCAAATCATCACTGTGTTTTTCTACTATTTTGGTATATCGGGGCGGTACGTTTAAGTCGTCTAGATACTTCGTCATGTCCAAAGTTTTCTGCCACACCCGAATAACATCACTGCATATGTTCGTTATCTGGAGGGCCCACCGGGGCTTGAACCCGGGACACCCTGCTTAAAAGGCAGGTGCTCTAACCAACTGAGCTATGGGCCCATCAAGAATGAACTTTTTCATTCTAGCACATAATACGCAGTATATCAATGCTTCTTTGGACCAGGTTTGGACTTTGTTTTGACAGTGTGCAGTAAAAATAAATCCGCCAAACCCACCCCCAAGCCAGCGGTAATAATATATTGGCGCCAGGAAGTCAGCTGCCGCACTACTGTCTGTGCCGCACCATCAACCGCAAGATATTTCGCCAAGACACCGACCAATAGCGCCGCCACCAACAAAGTCACGACAGCTGCCGCCACCAGCTTTTCATGTTTCTTGTGGTATTTTGGGCCGCCAACCATCAACATTCCCATGGGTACGAGCAGCAATATTAGCGCCGCTACCACACCATCAGGCAGCCACGGTAGATTGATACCCACGCCACCCAAAATGACGCGCACAGCTTCCATCCACAATTCCACAAAAATATACCCAGCAGCAGCCGCCAGGGCCAGTGGACCGATGCGCCTACCTGTCACCAACACCACCACAAAAATCACCACCAGAACCGCCAAGAGCAACACCGCTACATTCATTGCGTCGCCTCGGTCGTAAATTCTACTTTGGCGCCTTTGACGATGCTCGATTTTTTAGCTACACCAGCAGCCACTTCCAAAACGTAGCGTGCCGGCACTTTGGGTTTATATATTTCATACGGCTCAGCATCAGGCTGCACCTCATGCTCAATGTGTACTACTTTTTTGTCTTTATCTAGCCAGATGATATCGAGCGGGAAGCTCATATTGCGCATCACCATTTCCCACTTGTCATCACCCTCAAATTTAAACAGCATTGCTTGGTTTTCCGTCAGACCAGACCGATCGCTCAGACCCTTATACCGCTGCTCAGCCGTTTCCGCAATTTCAGCCTGCAATGTCGCCTGGCCAGCCCTGACCACGACTGGGCGAGGTTTATTGACATCGCACAGCAGAGTATAGGCACCGTAAGCGATCATCACAATGATCATAATCATGATACATCGAGAAATGAAATGATGCCCCTTACGAGCTGTCTGCATAAGCTCCATAGCTCAATTATAACACTTATGTTTTATATATAAACCACGGGCTAATCAGGAAAACAAGCCGCGCTTTTTAAAAGTGTTAAATTGTTCCAAAAGTTCACGTTGTTTTTTGCTCAATTTGGTCGGCGTGTCAACGATGATACCAACGATGTGCGGGCCACGAGCGTCATTTCTCAGGTGTGGCACGCCATGCCCTGATAGCTTAAAATCAGTACCGCTTTGGGTGCCAGCCGGAACTTTCATGCGCACTACACCGTCCACCGTTTCAACATCAATTTCCGTACCCAGCGCCGCATCAACCATAGAAACGTGTTCTTCTGAAAGAATGATGTCACCTTCACGAGTAAACTTTTTGTGAGCTTTGACTCTTATCTGAACATACAAATCTCCCCGCTCACCATCCTGGACCGCTTCACCGTGCCCGCGCAAACGAATTGCTGCACCATCATCAATACCCGCTGGAATTTTGACCGTAATCTCGCGGTTCTTACGCGTCGTTCCCTTGCCGTGGCAAACTGAACATTTCTTTTCAGGAATTTTCCCCCGGCCATTACAGGTTGGGCAGGTGATAGCTTGTTGAATTTGCCCAAAGATAGAATTCATCACCCGCATCTGCTGGCCAGACCCCTTACAATCATCACATGTTTTCAAACTATACCCAGGCTCAACACCCTCGCCTTTACAGTGTTCACATTCATCATCCATCGTCAGGCTGATTTTTTTCTCAACACCAAAAATAGCTTCTTCAAACGTCAAAGCCACTGTCGTTTCTATGTCGCGACCGCGCCGTGGACCACCTTGCCGCCCAGCGCCGCCACCAAAGAACTGACTAAAGATGTCGCCAAAGCCACCGCCGAAATCAAAGTCGACACCTTCTGCACCAAAACCGCCAAAGCCTTCAAATGGATTGCCGCCAAAGCCACCGCCTGAAGCTCCGCCGACACCGGCATGACCAAATTGGTCGTATCGCTGTCGCTTTTGTTTGTCTTTCAGGACTTCATAGGCCTCATTAACCTCTTTGAACTTCTCTTCATCGCCGCCTTCTTTGTCGGGATGATATTTCACTGCAGCTTTACGAAAAGCCTTTTTGATTTCATCTTCAGAAGCGGTTTTAGACACGCCTAACACTTCATAATAATCACGTTTGGTCATATATTCTATTGTACGGTTCGTTAGCACTCGTGTCAATAGAGTGCTAGTTAGATAGCCAATTTACATAATCTTTTGACTTTTTTTATATTCTGTGATATACAGAGAAGCATAGGCTTTGTAAAAACATAAATACAAGTCGAAGCGAGGATACTATGGTACAAACAACAGCAGTCTTAGAACGGCAAAATACCAACCTTAGCACAGCTCCATCGAGCTTTGAAGAGCTGGAGAAAAAGGTTTACTCGCTTGAAGAAGAAAAACAAATCGAAAGTCTGATGCCGCTGGCTAAAAAACTGGCCGAAGAACCAGAACTAGCTGAGCAATTTGGTGTGTTCAAATGGCTGACCATAGGCGATTATGACCGCGAACAACGAAATGCTGGTAGACACCCTTGGCCAGAGCTAGAAATTAACGGTGAAAAACGTATATTTTCAGTGCCGATCATCGCTGGTGTTGTTCGTTGGGAGGACCATGACGGAGAACCTCAGTACAGCGCCCTCTCGGTCATGAAAGATAACTGGCGCGACGACCCTGATGCCTGGCTGGTCACAAAATTTGGCTTTAAAAACGGACAAACCGAACGGCTTGAAACGCTCGGCACCACGGTTGATGCTGCAAATCAAGGCACCATTGTCCTTAAACCTCGTAATTATCACAACATGCCGCCATTAAGCCGCCCAGCGGTTGGCAAGACGCCAATGCATCAGCTAGAAAGGATTGCCGTTAAGCTAGATCCTACCTACCATTCAGTACACGCAGAGTACCATGAGCCATATCAAGACCGACGGGAAATCATTGATATTGAACTGCTTTGGGAAGCAATGTCGCGTGAGATTGGTGAGCGAGTTGATGACCTATTCCCAGAGTCTGATGATATGGAGACCGCTCCATCAACGGGCGCTCCCAAAAAACTTGCTGCCTACACACTCCAGCAGGTTATGAAAAAATAATTCAGCAGAATTTCATCAAATTCGTGATTTGGCTGCGCACAGTGCCGCGTGCAATTCACGAGCATCGCTATACCGGCCCTCCCACGGTCCAGTAGCGATTGCCATTATTTCTCGCAGATCTTTTTGCTGAGCCAGCGCAGGTTTGATGCGGTATTCTGGGAAATCACTGCCTGATTCCCAAATCAAATCATGTGTTAGCTCATGAAATACTATACCGATGGCATACACATCAAATCGGTAATCAATGAACGAGCCTGACTTGGCAATCTCTGGTGCATGTTCCCTGTTCCAACTTGAGTGTGGTTTAGTCTGCACATACGGCGGTTTGACCTGATTATAGTCAAATAGTGTTAGTGCTGGCCGACCCTCAATCTCATCATAAAAAATATTCGTTGGTCGAATGTCGTGGTGCACCAATCCTCGTTCGTGAAGATAGGCGGCAGCCTCCGCCACTTGCATCATCATATCAACAATTGTCCCAGCGGTCATTTTACCCTCATCCAGCTGGTGCTGTATGGCGCGCTTATGTTCAGCCAACGTTGCGCCCATGAGAGGATACGTTTCGTGAAGCGGCTCTCCCTGCACTGCTCGAATAGCCAGTGGCGCCAGAAGGTGTTTTGGTTGCTCATCCATTAATTGCCGCATCAGCTCAATCTGAGGATTAGTTACACACATGAGCACGTGCCTGCCCAACTTATGAACCCTCTCGTGCTCATCAATTTCAAAACATGACGCATATGTGTCAAACCGGTGCATAGTAGTTATATACCAATTTGTTGACAATGGGGCAAGCATAAGCCTGGACTAGAAATATAACACTGCCCCACAGAATAGAGGCAGTGTTATGTCGTAAGTTGGTGCCGAGACTACTTCTCGTCAACCACCTCACCCTCAACTGGTTCATCCTTGTCAGATTTTTTGTCATCCTTAGACTCATCAGCCTTGTTGTCCTCGGTAGCTTGCTGGTACATTTTGGCACCGATTGGCATGATGGCGTCCTGCAAGGCCTTAATTGCTGCTTCCAGCTCATCTTTGTCGTCAGCGTCTTTGTGCTTTTCCGCTTCCTTAACTGCTTCGTCAATCGCCTTCTTATCGTCGTCAGAAATCTTATCCTTGAATTCATCTGGCATTTTCTTTGCCTGGTAGATGGCGTTTTCTAGCTGGTTTTTAGCGTCAACGGTTTCGCGCTTTTTCTTGTCCTCGTCAGCGTGGAGTTCGGCTTCTTTCTGAGCCTTTTCGATATCTTCCTTGCTCATATTGCCAGAGTTTTGGATGGTAATCGATTGCTCCTTGCCGGTGCCTTTGTCTTTGGCGGTCACATTAAGGATACCATTTGCGTCGATATTGAACGTCACTTCAATCTGCGGCACGCCGCGTGGTGCTGGTGCGATGCCATCAAGCTCAAAATGCCCCAGGCTCTTGTTATCTTTAGCGAATTCGCGCTCACCCTGCAAGACATGAATTTCTACTTTTGGCTGATTGTCGGCAGCCGTCGAGAACACTTCTGACTTGCTGGTTGGCACAGTGGTGTTGCGCTCGATCAGCTTGGTCGACACACCGCCCATCGTCTCGATACCAAGGCTCAACGGCGTCACGTCTAGCAGTAGCACATCCTTAACATCACCAGCCAACACACCACCCTGAATAGCCGCACCAACTGCCACCACTTCGTCTGGGTTGACGCCCTGCATTGGGTCTTTACCGAACAACTTCTTCACCCGCTCAACCACTGCCGGCATGCGGGTCATACCACCGACCATAACGATTTCATTGACGTCAGATTTGGATAATTTAGCGTCTTTGAGCGCTTTCTCGACTGGCACATCCAGGCGATCCAGCAGATCTTTCACCAAATCTTCCAACTTGGCCCGCGTTAGGCTCAACTCAAAGTGCTTTGGCCCGTCAGCATCAGCGGTAATGAACGGAATATTGACTTCGTATTCAGTAACCGTTGACAGCTCTTTCTTAGCCTTTTCAGCCTCGTCCTTCAGGCGCTGCATGGCTGCATTGTCTTTACGCAGGTCAATGCCTTCTTTAGATTTAAAGTCATCCAGGAAATAGTTAACGATGACATTGTCGAAGTCCTCACCGCCCAAGTGGGTGTCACCATTCGTGGCCTTCACCTCAAACACGCCGTCGCCGAGCTCCAGGATGGAAACGTCAAAGGTACCACCACCGAGGTCAAACACCACAATGGTCTCGTCATTTTTGCCTTTTTCCAGGCCGTACGCCAGAGCAGCAGCCGTTGGCTCATTGATGATACGCTTAACTTCCAGGCCAGCAATTTTACCAGCATCTTTGGTTGCCTGGCGCTGTGAATCGTCAAAGTAGGCCGGCACGGTGATGACGGCTTCGGTGACTTTTTCGCCGAGGAACGCCTCGGCATCAGCTTTGATCTTACTGAGGATCATAGCTGAAACTTCTTCTGGTGTGTATTCTTTGTCGCCCATCTCTACGGCTACGCCAGTGCCCTTTTTGACAATCTGGTACGGCATAATGTCCAGGTCTTTTTGAACCTCTTTGTCACTAAACTTACGGCCGATCAAACGCTTCACACCGTAAATAGTGTTCTTTGGATTGGTCACGCGCTGACGCTGAGCCACTTGTCCAACCAAGCGCTCACCCTTTTTATTAATTGCCACCACTGATGGCGTGGTACGGTTACCTTCAGCATTAGCGATAACTTCTGGCTTGCCTGCCAGCATGTACGCAAAGGCACTGTTAGTTGTACCGAGGTCAATTCCGATAATTTTACCCATATGATTCCCCTTTCTATTATGATCACATCTGGTTTTTGCTTATATCCATTTTAGCACTCTTTATTCACGAGTGCCAACTATTTCAGTATAAATAATTAGCACTCCCGTGTCAAGAGTGCTAATTATAGCTATTCGATATCGTATTACATCTTCTTGCGGATGAACCAAACTCCAGCACCACCAGCTACTACTGCTACCACTGTTACAGCGATGACACTAGCACCGGTATCTGCCAAGTAGCCGCCCTTGTTGGTTGCCTGAGCGTTCTTGCCAGTGCCGTTGGTTGTCGTGCCGCCAGGGTTAGTAGGGCTAGCAGGATTGCCAGTACCGCCACCAACACCAGGGTTGGTCTGCTGTTGGCGCTGGTAAACACCGACTGGGTCTACGATGGTGCCGTTTGCAGCCTTATCCTCATCACCAAAGCCGCCGTCAGTCAAATCATAGGTCACTGTCGTGTGCTTACCATCAGCTGTCGTGCCAAATGTGACACGGTTAGTGATGTCTTCTTTGATGGCGCCATTACTTATCTTAGCCACAGCCAACTGATTATGATCAGCGTAGTGTTTACTCAGGGTCAGCGTCACGCGCGTTGTGTAGCCGACCTTGGCAGTCTGGCCGGTACAGTTGATGGTAAAGCCAACGATGTCACGCAAGACACGACCGTCATAATCATTCGGAGCAGCTGCCACTGCGGCTGAAGCAATGTTGTAGCACTGGGTGCCAGCTGTAGCAACAGTCACGGTACCACCACCTGGCTGCGCAACAGTCGCTGAAGTGATTGGCGTGGTTGGCGTTGGCACTGGATTGACAACAACAGCGTTCAATTTTGCTTGCAGCGCTGCTTTTTTAGCAGGATCTTGCACCTTATTCACCAAGACCTTAGCGGCATCAACGGCACTTTGTGTTTTATCAGCTTCTGCCTTGGTAACTGCAGCCTGAGCAGCGTCTTGAGCGTCTTGCTCTTTTTGTTTGGCGCTGACCACTGCACTGTTAAGGTTAGCGATCGCTGATTGAAGGTCTGACGCAGATGGATTTGCTTGGTTCAAGACGGCCTTAGCAGCAGCGAGAGCCGAAGCAACTGTCGGATCCGATTTGATGTATGATGGCGTCGCTTCTGCAGCAGTGATGGCTGCTTGCAAGCTTGCTTTATCAATTTTCAGTGCATCGAGCTTGCCCTGTAAGGCTGTGCGTGCATTGTCCAGCTCAGACACTGAGGCATTCGCGTTATTTATAACTGCTTCAGCTGCCGTGACCTGTGCCTGAAGAGCGGCAATAGTACTACTGCTCATGCCGGCAACAGTGGCTGGATCTTTAGCTTTAGCGATCAATGCAGTGAGGGTTGAGCGAGCACCAGAAATAGCGTTGGTTATGGCATCAAGCCTTGCTTGAAACGCCGCTTTCTTGCCAGCATCGCCTACCGCATCGACTTTAGTCTTAGCAGTGGCAACATCAGACGGACGCTTTGTCGATTCAGCATTAGCTACTGCTGCTTCAGCCGCGGTAACTTTCTGCTCCTCTTCACTTGGGCCAACCGGTGCATTGTTAGTAGTCGTGTAGATGGCACCACCGTATGCTGCTGCAGCGATTTTCGAGCCGTCGGCAGAGCTGGCAATTGCTGCCCAGTTTGGCACACCAGCAGACGTCTGAGCCACCCAGGTTGCGCCACCGTCATTTGAGCTGTAAATGTATCCACCGCCACCAGCAGTTGCTGAAAGTTTTTGACCATCGTCAGAAATAGTAACCGCAGTCCAGTTATGAAGTCCATCAGCCGCTCGCTCAGTCCAGGTTGCACCAGTATTGGCGGAAGTGTAAATCCTGCCACCGGTTGCTGTTGCTACTAATTTGTTGCCATCGGCGGAGCTAGCAACTGCTGACCATTTACGAGAGCCAGAACTTGCCCGTTCGGTCCAGTTCGCGCCAGCGTCGGATGAGGTAAAGACTGTGCCATCCTCAACCGTTGCCACCAACTTGTTGCCATCGGCGGAGCTAGCAACTGCTGACCATTTACGAGAGCCAGAACTTGCCCGTTCGGTCCAGTTCGCGCCAGCGTCGGATGAGGTAAAGACTGTGCTGTCTTTGGCCACAGCTACTAGCCTGTTGCCATCGGCGGAACTAGCGATTGCCGTCCAGTTGTGAGACCCAGGGACACCACGTGCGGTCCAGTTCGCGCCAGCGTCGGATGAGGTAAAGATATAACCACCCCAGTCATATAGTGCAGCCAGTTTATTACCGTCAGCAGAGCTGGCAACTGCTAGCCAGTTGCGGTCGCCTGCCCCAGGGCGCTCAGTCCAGTTCGCGCCAGCGTCGGATGAGGTATGAATTTTACCGCCCCAGGCTGCTGCGACCAATTTACTGCCGTCAGTAGATCCGGCGATTGAGGACCAATTTCGAGAACCAGAAGCATCACGCTTAGACCATGCTGCACCCGTCTTTGGTACAGGTGTCTCAGCCGGCTGTGTGCCCGCACCCTTTTGGAATACACGAACGTAGTCGATCAACATGGTTTGCTTCGGGAAGCTATCTGAAGGAGAGATTGGTTTCTGATCCGCATCTGCCTCCACGTAGTCGTTTATGATAAAGCGCCATCCCTCATCAAACGTCTTTTTAATCAATGATGCGTCAGCTAATTTTGTCAGAGGAGCAGCCGGTGTACGTTCAATCTCCTTACTGTCAGTAGGACTGGCGTGATAATGATACGCGGTGATTGGCTTGTCATCCACAAAATACTTAACCGTCTCACCATCATACTCGACCGCCCATGTGTGCCATTCATAGGCCAATGTACCTGGCTTGGAGCCTGCTCGGTGTTCATCGCTGTGGATAATCCTCCTGGTTCGCCAACCATTTTTCCAATTGCCAGAAACGCCATGATGGTAACAGGTGGCATGAGTACTTGACCAGGTATATGCTGGTGTGTAGGAGTACCATTCAATAATGTCTAGCTCGCCGTATGGGTCATTGGCGTTAGGATTATCATTACAATTCTTTAATGAGACACCATTAACCATCCACAGTGATGGTCGTGTACCGTTTTTTCCATTCCAATTGAATTTGGCACGGATCTCGGCGCGGAAAGGTTTTGTACCATCCACCACCTTAGTCTTATTTGTCACTCGACCGCTAAGGTATCGTGTCATCTTACCATTTGGACATGGCGTTTCGCTAGCATTAGAGTCATTCAATGGTTCATCAAGATTTGCAACACAGTGGCGCTGCGTTTTGATCTCTAGATAATCATTGTTGACAACCTTGACGTTGCTCGGATTGTAGGCTAAGTGATTATTGCCATAATTATCTTTATTTTGTTTGAATACGTCCCAGCTATCAGGCACTGAGGTGCCTTTAAACTCCTCGCTCCACACAACGCCCCATTGACTTGCATTAGTGCTACCGTTGTACAGTAAAGCTAACAATAAGATACCACCAGCTGATACTAGTGCTACGAATAATCGTTTCGCCATCCCCTTTTTTCTCCCTGTGTTTATGTTAAAAACTCTTGCCAAAAATTATAGCGCTAATACGTTCTGATTGCAAGCATTGTTGTAAATAAAACTACTGATGTCTGGGGTGAGATGCGGTAAATTATCGCCGCGTGACTTTGACCATTGCGTCGCGAATCACCGTGCCGTCAAGGGTATAACCAGCGCGTAGCTCTTCAGCAACAACCTCTTTTTCGCCGTCAGCCGCTTCATCAAATTGCACCGCCTGATGCAGCTCAGGATTAAACAACGCCCCCGGTTTGGCATCAATTTTTTCTAAGCCAATTTCTTTGAGCTGCTTGTCGAGCTGTTTGCCCAAACCAGCCACGCCTTTAGCCCAGGCGTTATCTGCTAGCTCCTCCGGCACATTAGCAATCGCTCGCTCAATTGTGTCAATCACTGGTAACAATTTCATCACTGACTTGGCCTGACCCATGCTGTGGGCTAACTGCTTTTCCGCCTCGACACGCTTGCGATAGTTCTCGAAATCTGCCCGCGTCCGCTGGAGATCCAAGGTCAACTCGCCCAACTGCTGCTCCAAATCTTCAGCTTTTTTAGCCTTACTCTTCGTCATTTTTTCCTCCTTCTAAACGGCCAAAACGGCTTCTCGCCATACGTACAGGGAAAAAGCACTACCATAGCCACGAAAATAATAATCAAAATAATCACTACTAACCACGTCGGCAAACCACTTAGCAAACTGCCAATCCATTCAGCCATTACAATACCTCCTCTAACATCGCACCCGTTCGCCTCACCAGCTCCATCGTTCGACGGTAATTCTGCCGAGTCGGACCAATCACGCCGATGTAACTGCGATCACTAAACGATGAACGAAACTTACTGATGATCAGGGTCGCGCCGCTGGCTTTACCGATTGGGTTCTCACTACCAATGAACACGTTGAGCGGTTCATTGGGCGCAGCTTCAACTAGCCAGGGCTCAATATTGTCAATCAGTCTGGCGATAGCCTGAACGTGATTGCCTTCAATAAACTCTGGCTGAGAAAATAGCTGCGTCATACCATTCATGTACAGATGATCACCAAACGAGGCAAAACCAAAATTACCCGTCAGCTCAACCAGGCTGTCAACCGCGCTGCGGATGGCCCTGTCAGATTTATCAACGTGCGAATTAACATGTGCCTCGATCGCCCTCGCACTGCGATCGATACCACTTGGTAGTTCAGTCATTTGAGCGGCAGTGATACCATTGACATAAAACCGATAGCCTTTGTCAGTCGGGATGCGGCCGGCACTGGTGTGTGGTGCCTCGATAAACCCCATCTCCTCAAGTTTGGCCATTTCGCTGCGGATAGTAGCGCTGGACACACCAAACAATTTGGCGAGCGTCACACTACCAACTGGTGCCGCAATTTCAGCGTACTGTTCGATAATGGCGGCTAAGATAGCCTGCTGGCGTTCAGTCATGGCTATATTATAGCGTACATCTGGCACTCATACAAGTAGAGTGCTAAATCGTCTTCTGCTTGGTACGACGCGCAGTGGTACGAGTGTGAGTGAACTGCCTGGCTGCGTCAGACGATAGCATTAGGATGATCGTGATATTGATGCCGATGAACGCCAGGGTGCCAACGCTTGTCCAGGTAATTTTGCCGATAGTCAAGGTGAATGAAGTCGCCAACACTGACAGGCTTGACAATATCATCAAGAGTAATCGGTCTTTGTTCGAGCCGCGGAACGTACCTCGTGACAGCACAGCTGTTACTAAGATCCAGCCTGCGCTCAAACTCAGCACTCCTCGAATCGTCCACTCCGCTCCTGTGGCGGCCACAGAAGTGTCCAAGCCCTCAACGATAAAGTCCTGGGTTGTCTGATGTAGCAATTCATCAAACAACAGAAAATCAAACAAGGCACCCATCAGGACAATCATCATAGCCAAGGCCGTAAACAAAATAGCAAACGATATTTGCGGCGGCCGGCGATTCCACAGCTGCTGCAGCACCGTGTCATGTTCTTCCGTGGAAACTGCATATTCATGAGCTGTTGCGTCCAGAATAATCCCTGCTCTCTCGGCAATTATCTGCTGATTTGCCACGACTGCTGCCAGCTCCAAGACTGGTAAGTCACCGTCAGTCTGGATACTGTCACCACCGCCATTTCGCGAGTGATAGCCCGTTGAAAAGTCTTTCAAATTTGTCACTGCCACCTGTGGTGTATGTTCTGTAACGGTGCTCACAATATAGTCACGCTCAATATCTGTATTTTCGTCAATTTTATGAGTAACTTGCAGAGTAAACAATGACAATCCAACACTTTTGTCGTATGTCCCTGCCGCCAGCCAATCGACCTGATGGCCACCAGGCAGCAACCAGCCCTGAGGGCAGCGCCAAAACCGTACATGATGACGTTTACCGGGGCTGCCGTCTACTTCTTGCTGGTAAGCAAAGTCTTGGCGACGGCCAAACAAGAACAATGATGACACGGGAGCTGAGGTATAGCTCCTACCAGTTAGCGTAGAGAAAATAATCTTCCAAGCTGACCGAACGGTGATTTCGTCAGCAATCGTCCAGCCGGCATCAATCATCGCTTGATGCAGCTGCGCTTCTGAACCTCTGAGCGCCACATTGACTGGATCACCCAACAATCCATCAGCAGTCCGCGTACGACCGATGAAATAGTTCGGTACATACAGGCTACTTAAAATACGGTGCAAGCGAGGCAAGGCCAAGTAGGCCATGATGACCCAAAACAGCGCAAAAAACGCCACCAACCACCAGCCACCAGAATACCAGCCCTCACGCCAGACCAGCCAACCAAACCAAAATGAAGCCAAACCGGCCAATAAGAAAAAAGCTTGATCAATCAGTGCAGACAGTGACCATGGCGAACGACGCAATGCCGAAGCTCGTTTTTGAATATGGTCGGGAATCTGTTGACGATAACTCATACTATATTATTATACTGCCGAATATGTTCTAAAAGCCTCCTTGCGGCCAAACGGGCTTCATCATCTTGCCGATTAAACAAGTCGCCACGTTCAATAATGTCACGACAGACACGAACCGCTCTATCAAGGTCATTATTAATAATAACATGATAATACGGTACAGAAAGTGCTTGTGTCATTTCTTTAACAGAACTAGCCAGTCGCTTAGGCCATTCAGCTTGAAATTCCTCCTCAGTAGTATACCGACTTTTCAGGCGGGTCAGCCAGGTTTCGTAGTCGGGAGGTATGATGAAAATTGAAATACTTTGCGGAGCTAAAATCTCATATTCAGCAGCGCCTTGCACATCAATATCAGCGATGACTGTTTTGTTTTGTTCATAGGCCGCCCGAATCTCAGCCGCTGAAGTGCCATAGACTGTGCCATGAACAAATTTAGCCTCAATAAATTCCTGGTTCCTTAGCATTTGTGCAGCCACGGTCGAGTCAATGAAATGGTAATCGACACCATCAACTTCTGGGCGATTATTGTTAATACGTGGCGCACGAGTTGTGTGCGAAACGATACTGCTAAAATCGGGAAACTGCAATAATCGCTTTTTGATGGTGTCTTTACCAGCGCCAGAGATACCAGACAGTAGGGCAATCTTGGCTTTCTTGACCAGTTCGACGGTTGGCTCAGTTGGTTGATAATTAGCAATCAACCGCTCCAATTCGTCCATTTACTTAGCTATTCCTACGCTTTACGATCCAAAGGATACCTGCGCCAACGCCTACGGCTGCCAATGAAGCGAGTGGCCAGACATTGTCACCAGTGTCAGCCAAGTAGCCCTCACCGGTTGGCTTTGTCGGCTGAGCAACTGGCGTGCCAGGATTGGTTGGCTGAGCAGGAGTTGGTGTTGGGGTCGGAGTTGGCGTTGGTGTTGGTGGAGTTGGTGGGGTCGGTGGAGTGATTGGCGCTTCCTTGACGGTCGCAGTACTGATGAAACTATTGTTCATAGCTGCAGCGATGCGAGCACCGTCGCTAGACATCGTGATGGAAGACCAGGCACCAGTTGCAGCCGTGGTTTGTTCTTCCCAGGTAGCACCTGAGTCACTTGAAACATATATTACGCCACCAGTGACAGTTGCAGCCAATTTGGTGCCGTCGGCAGAGCTGGTGATTGAGGTCCAAGCACGGTTGCCGGAAGCGGCTTGTTCTTGCCAGGTCACACCTGCGTCATTTGAGGTGTAAACCGCGCCGCCATTGACAGTCGCGGCGAGCTTAGTGCCATCGCTTGATCCAGTGATGGCAGTCCAAGCACGGTTGCCAGAAGCGGCTTGTTCTGTCCACGTTACACCTGAATCATTTGAAGTAAATACTGCACCACCAGTAACGGTTGCAGCCAATTTGGTGCCGTCGGCAGAGCTGGTGATTGAGGTCCAAGCACGATTGCCAGAACCAGCCTGCGGTGTCCACGTTGCGCCTGAGTTACTGGAAGTAAATACTGCGCCGTTTTTAGCTGTTGCAGCCAATTTGGTGCCGTCAGCAGAGCTGGTGATTGAGGTCCAATCAAAAGAGCCACCGCTTATACCATTACTTCTCCAGGTTTGACCTCTATCCTCTGAGGTTAAAATGTAGCCACCCCAGTGGTACACGCCAGCCAATTTAGTGCCGTCGGCAGAGCTGGTGATTGCAATCCAGGCACGAGAACCAGAATCAACTTGTTCTGTCCACGTTTCACCTGCATCATCTGAAATGTAAGCTGAGCCGCCAGTCATAGTTGCGACGAGCTTGGTGCCGTCGGCAGAGCTGGCAATTGAGGTCCAGGCACGACTGCCAGAACCAGTCTGCTCCTTCCATGTGACTACCGGTTTTGCGTTGGCCGACTGACTAAATACTGCAATCACCGCAGCAATTACCACCAAACACCCCGCCTTAGCAGCGCGGGCTATTGTTCTTTTTCTATTACCCCAGAGCAACCCCATTGAATAATCTCCTTTTTATTGTTTATTGCAATATCTAATATAATCACTGCCAGTATACCATGATGTCGCTTATGTTAGCAAGCATATTTTGCTGATTATTTACGAGCTCACAATAGTTCACGTAAGATAGCTTGCCAATCAGGAAATTCATCCGAACCAAACTGGATCAATCGCCCTGAAAAGTCGCCCGCGCCATTTGCCGTCCGGTCATCAATCAAGATATCGCCGCGACTCAGATGCTTGACCGACGAAAAAATAACTTTACGAAAGAAAATATTTTCCTGACCATCGCCGCCAAAATACTTCTTCACCCACGCCAGTTTGTCGCCCAGTGCTGTCGGATTCTCCCATGGCGATGACGACAGGATATATAAATCATACTTTTCCTTCAGCTTATCAACCGCCTCGAGGGCGCCCGGCATCGGATCCATCAATGCAAAAACACCCGGGATATTGTCATACTCACCTGCAAACTTCTCAAGCATCTCGGGCGGAACTTTCGTCAAAGCCGACGTAAAGTCGACCAGTACGCCGTCCATATCAATATAAATAATTGGTTTCTTCATAATCAATCTCTCTTTAACATCACCGTAAATGCTTCTGACGGAATGTCAACCTTGCCAAAGCGCTTCATGCGCTTTTTACCGCGGGCTTGCTTGGCGAGGAGCTTCTTTTTACGGCTGACATCGCCACCGTACAGATAGCCAGTGACGTCTTTACGGTAAGCACCAATGTTTTCGCGGGCAATGAATCTACCACCAATTGCTGCCTGCAGTGCTACCTCAAAACTCTGGCGTGGCACCACCTCTTTGAGCTTTTTGACGATTTCGCGGCCCAAGCCTGGTGCCTCCGAACGGTGACACATCACACTGAGTGCATCGACCATTTCGCCCGCCACATAAAAATCCACCCGTACCAAATCTTCCGGCCGATAGCCCGCCAGCTCATAGTTAAACGAACCGTAGCCACTGGTCACCGACTTCAATTGATCATAAAAATCCGTTAGCAAATTGGCCAGCGGCGCCGTAAAGGAAATCAGTGCCCGCTCGTCGATGTAGGTGAGGTTTTTCTGCCGACCACGCTTGGCGACAATCAGCTGAATCACCGCACCGATATAGTCCTGCGGCACCACAATTTCGCCATCAATCCACGGCTCGCGAACCTCCGTGATCTGCGCTGGATCGGGCAGCTCACTGGCTGATTTGATATCCAGCTCCTCACCGTTGGTCAGACTGACTTGATAATCAGTGCTCGGATTGGTGACGATGAGATCCAGATTATACTCGCGCTCCAGCCGCTCACGAATAATATCCATGTGAAGCAAGCCGAGGAAGCCAATCCGCACACCATAACCCAACACTGGTGAATTCTCCGGCTCAAACTGCAGCGCCGAATCGCTCAGACTCAGTTTCTCAATAGCTTCTTTCAAATCATTGTAATCTTCGTTAGACACCGGGAAAAAGCCCGCGTAGACAAAGGGCTTAACTTCTTTATAGCCAGGGAGGGGCTGGACAGTAATTTTTTCAGTCATTTCGTTATATTATAGCATTTTACAGAGATGGCGTCGACTTACCACGTCAGTTTATATTCATCACGGAGTATACGACGTGTGCATATCAACCCGTCTCGAAGGTGAGGCCAATGGATACATATAGGGCAATTCTCTGTTTGGCACAATATCATAATATCGACGATGTTGGTCACCATTAAATTCAGGCTCATTACCCTCAATAAAGTGTAGCGCTGGATGGTTCCTCGAAGCGGTATCACGCTGCACCAGTAATCCAGCATGCGACCAAGTCTCTGATGTGACGTCCGGTTGGAGTCCATACTTAGCAAGCAACAAAGCAATGATGGGCTTACGAATTACTGATGTTCTCCCTGGCTCAAGACCAAGCGCAGGAGTTGCCTCTTCAAAGAAATATTCCAGCATGGACGTGCCAGCCCGGTATTCAGACGGAGCGTCACGAAACAGCATACCGGCGAAGCACGCCTTTTCGCCAATCTTCACATAGCTAAGCCGTGCCATGGGCTTCTCCGCATTTTTCCCAAACATAACCCTCTCTACTCCAGACGGCGCAGTTCGCACGTGGGCCGGGACACGGTCTCCATTGGCAAAAGTAATTGGCGGTAAATTATTCATAGCTCATTATAACATCTTAATTCAATTATGTCTATCCAGCCTCGATTTCGTGGAACATAACTATGCTATTTAACATACCGCTCAATACGCCTAGCCCGCAGCGTCAACACCTCAGTCAAACCTTGCAAATATGCTGTATACTGCTCAACAGTCTGAGGTAGCGGTGACGACTGAAAGTCATCAAAATCTGTCAGTATGTTAACTTGATATTCGTCATTAACAAAATCTTGCAACAAGAAAAAATCGACATAGCCCTGAAAATCACCAAACCACTCAAAAAAGTCATCATAACGATCAAAAACATCAGCCAGCGGGCTGTCCTTACCTTGATACCAGCGGGCAATACATTCTAACGTCAGGTCAAACCGATCGCCAATTTTGCGGTGCCAACCTCTCGCACGATTGATGGTCTGTGTTCCGCCACGTAATTCGCTGGGAAAAATAATCTCTGAACCGATGCGCCAATCAACATTATCTATTGCCGTCAAAATATCTTGTGGTGTCTGCTCAACAATCAGCTTATTGCGTTTCCAGGCTTCAAAAGTAGCCACCATATTATCGCTCGAAACAGGAATCTGGCATCGACCATCACTGGCTATCAAGTACGCTCCCTGATCCAACATGGTCAGTTGACGACCGTTAGGCAGTGGTTTAGTCCACAGTTCAGCATGATAGCGCTTTAACGTCGGACTGTGCTGATCTGGATCTTTATTGTTAGCGTCTTGACGACAATCAAACCAAGGATCAATCATCGGCTAGCCTATATACTTTTTCAGCGTCACCGTATCACCCACCCGCGCTTCACGCGTGGTTTTGAGGTTGGTAACAATGTAGCCAATTTCACCGGTGTCCAGCGACGGGTCGGGGATCATGCCAGGACTGAGATGACCAACCTCCAGCGCCAAGCCATTCGCGCCAGTCGCCATCATGTGAATCGATTCACCTTTTTTGATCTGCCCATCAACCACCCTGACATACAAGATCACCCCGCGATAATCATCATAATAACTATCAAAAATCAGCGCCCGCGTTGGATCGTGCGGCTGGCCTTTTGGTGCTGGAATTCGCTCAACAATCGCCTCCAAAACTTGATCAACGTTCTGCCCGGTTTTGGCGGAAATATGAATAATGTCGCTTTCATCACAGCCCAGCAGATTAATCACCTGTTTGGACACCCGTGGCACATCAGCGGCTGGCAAATCGACCTTGTTGAGCACCGGGATAATCGTCAGATCCTGCTCCATCGCCAAGTACACATTCGCCAGCGTCTGTGCCTGAATGCCTTGGCTGGCATCAACCACCAATACCGCCCCCTCACAAGCCTGCAACGAGCGACTAACTTCATAACTAAAATCAACATGACCAGGCGTGTCGATGAGGTTGAGATCAATATCCTTATATTTCATCCGCACCGGCGCCAATTTAATAGTAATCCCTTTCTCACGCTCGAGATCCATTGAATCCAGCAACTGCGACTTCATATCCCGCTTCTCGACCGTCCCCGTCATCTCCATCATTCGGTCAGCCAGCGTCGACTTACCGTGGTCGATGTGAGCGATGATGCAAAAATTACGAATAGCTTCCATCAGCGTCGTTTCCCATCCAGGCGTACAAACAAGAACTTATTCACTTGTTTGATAATTGGTTCTACTTCTGGCAATTTGAGCATCCGCGACATCAAGCCATAGGCTAGGAAACTCACACCAGCGATAATCATGAACTTTGGGAAGGCTGAGAAGAAACTACTGTCACTTTCACGAAATGGCAGCACCTGAAGCATCAAATAACAAACAATTCCTGCTACCGTTGACGCCATAATCATACGCAAAATCGCCACCACAAATGAAGTATCAAACAAGTGCGGGATTCGTTTTTCCAATACAACAAACAAAATCACCACTTCAATAACCGCCACGGTTGACTGTGCCCAGGCAAGTCCATAGGCGCCCATTTTCAACACCATCGACAGAACAATCGCTAGGACTACATTCAAACCAATAGCCGCAAAAGAAATATTCAGCGGTGTTTTTGTGTCTTGCTGTGCGTAGAACGCTCGAGCTGCCATGTGATAAATAGTGCGAAACAGAATTGCTACAACCAGACATCCCAAGATACCCGCCATCATCGGGTCTCCAGTGTTGCGGATAAAGTGGACAACATATCCTCGGGTGAAGAACGTTATAACAGAAACCGGCAGAGCCATCCAAATAATCACTCGCAGCAATTGACGCAGGTCCTTCTGAAACAGATCTTGACGATTATTGCCCAAATGCTCGGTCAACTGCGGAAAGGCTGCGTTAGAAACCGCCACACCAATGAGGTTGATCGGCATCATGTGTAGCGTTAAAGCCTGTTGATAGGCACGAATAACACCGTCACCCAGTCGAGAAGCCAGGTTGACTTCCACCAAACTCACTGCATAGTCCATACCCTGGTCAACCGAACGCGCTGGCAACAAACTCAGCACTTTGCGAAAACCGCGGTTGCGCCAGTGCAGCTTAAACTCATAGTCAAAGCCCAAACCAACCAAGCCGACAGCACTAACAATGAGCTGCATCACTGAACCAAGCACCACACCGAGCGCTACGCCCATGATGCCGCCCTCAAAGATCTGCCAACCAAAGATATTGATACCATTTGTAAACCAAACAGTGCCGATGATGATACCAATGTTATAAATCATCGGCGCCAGAGCATAAAACGTAAAGCGCCCCACCGCCTGCTGAATACTGGCAATGACGGCAGCAATCGCAAAGATAAATGGGTTGACAGCAATCACCCGCATCATACTGACCGCCAACGCATGACCCGATTCGCTCATCCCCGGCGCAATGAAATAGCGCATCAACGGATCAGCAAAAATGATGATGAGCACACTAGCAGCCAGGGTGGTCAACGCCATGAAATTAATCATGCTGGAGCTAATCTGCCAAGCTGACTGCTTGTTTCCCTTGGTCCACCGCTCATTAAACACCGGAATGAAGGTCACACTCAGTGCGCCAGACACCAAAATAGCAAACATAAAGTCCGGCACCATGAACGCTGCGGTGTACGCATCAAGACCAACGACATAGCCCGCCAGCCCCGCTTCCTTATTGGGCATATAAGCAGCATTCAGCAAGCGGTCTCGCCAAAATCCCAGAAGACTACTCAGCAGCATGGATCCTGCCAATAGACTGGCTGCCAATTTCACGGTCAGCCGCTGATTCACTTTGGTGACTGCTTGCCGAACTCGCCCCATAATCGATTATGCGTGAAGCTTTGCTTCCTTTGGCAACTTAGTACCCTTGAGTATGTCTACCACTGCTTCTTCTTCCAACGTTTCGTCCTTGAGCAGTGCAGCGGCCAGTTTATCCAAATGTGAACGATTGGCCTTCAGAACCGTCATGGCCCGTGCCTTCGCTTCATTGATCAGCGCTGCTACTTCTTGATCTATCTGCTTCGCTGTTTCGTCTGAGTACGGCCGTTCTCGTGTCATCTTGTCAAACATCAATCCACCGTTATCTTCATGGAAAACTTGGTCGCGCAACGCCTTACCCATACCCTGCTCAATCACCATATCACGAGCAATCTGGGTCGCATTACGCAGGTCAGAGCCCGCTCCAGTGGTAATACCATCATCACCATACAAAATCTGCTCAGCCACTCGTCCGCCCATGGCCCGTGCCAAAATGTCTTTAAACTCATAGACATTAGTGTAGCTTTTGTCCTCTGGCGGCAAGAACCACGTCACACCACCAGTGCCACCACGCGGAATGATGGTAACTTTATGAACTGGGTCAGAATCCGGCAAAACGTGACCGACGATGGCATGGCCAGCTTCGTGGTACGCCGTCAATTCCTTCTCCTTGTCACTCATGACTTTTGCCTTGCGCTCTGGACCAATTGCCACTCGTTCAAACGCTTCGGTCAATTCCTCGTTGGTAATCTTTTTCTTGTTGCGCCGTGCAGCGATGATGGCAGACTCATTGGCGATGTTTGCCAAATCAGCGCCGCTTGAACCCGCTGTCTTTGCCGCCAACGCGTCCAAATTAACAGTGTCGTCAGTTGGCTTATTCTTAAAGTGAACCTTCAAAATAGCTTCGCGGTCTTTGCGCTCTGGCAGCATTATATTAACTCGCCGGTCAAAACGACCAGGACGCAGCAACGCTGGATCCAGCACATCTGCTCGGTTGGTAGCCGCCAGGACGATCACATTCGTATCGCCATCAAAGCCATCCATTTCCACCAAAATCTGGTTCAACGTCTGTTCACGCTCATCGTGTCCGCCACCCATACCAGAGCCACGTTTACGACCAACCGCGTCAATCTCATCGATAAAGATGATGCATGGTGCATTTTTCTTAGCCTTAGTGAACAGATCACGGACTCGTGACGCACCAACTCCGACAAACATCTCCACAAACTCCGAACCAGAGATTGAGAAGAATGGCACGCCTGCTTCACCAGCAACGGCTCGCGCCAGCATGGTTTTACCAGTACCTGGATGACCAACCAACAACACTCCTCGCGGAATCTTGGCACCAAGTTCACGATATTTCTTTGGGTTTTTCAGGAAATCAACGACTTCTTGCAAATCTTGCTTGGCGTTATCATTACCGGCAATGTCGTCAAAGTTAACCTTTTTTTTGTCTTCACCATATAACCGCGCTTTTGATTTACCAAAGCCCATAGCTTGGTTGTTTTGCCCTTGGCTCTGTCGCATCATGAACACAAAGAAACCGATAATCAAAATAACTGGCACAAAGGTGATGGCAACATTCCACATCACTTCACCGGTGCGTGATTGCGGCACGACTTTCACTTCAACAGGTGCGTCTTTCTTGAGGCCCTGCTCGTAAATGCTGCTGTTTTCTTTGATGGATTTTTCTGTTGGCTTATCTTGGTCTTTGACCGTCACCGTCAGGTCATTACCCTGGACTTGGATGAGTTTAATGTCACCTTTGTTCGCTCGGCTGACCACATCGCTCAAAGCCACTTCCTTCAAATTAGCGTGCTGCGCAGTTGACGCATACACTGCCAAACCAATCAATACAACAATTGCCCAAAAAAGGCCCAGTCGCATAAACTGACTGATTTTATTCTTGCCATTCTTGTTCGGCATCTTTACCGCCATAATCTGAAAAATCCTTTCTACCTAAATCAATCTTTTTGATTATAGCAGTTTTTAATGATAATTTCATCTCTAAACCTTCACCTATTTGCCAGACCGTACCGGGCTTGCCTGTCTTGAGCGCCAGCACTGCCCGCTCGAGCTGCGAGGTCAGCAGGGAAGTAGCAAATGTGTTTCGAATATATTCCGCCAGTAATTCCACCGCTTCAGCCATATCGATACTGATGAAGAAATACCGATTGAGCGGCTCAGTTAGCAGCTGCACTGATTCATCAGTAATCGCCTCGGCTAATTCCAACTGTTCTTGCCACAAATCGTATAGCTGCTGTTTGACATCATCTGGCAGGTTCATCAATTTACGCCGCAAACGATTACGCGTATACACATCAGTTGCGTTGGTTTCGTCCTCCACCCATTCCAGGTGCCGCCTCACTGCATAGGTTGTGAGCTGCTGCTTGGTCCAGTGTGTCAGGGGCCGCATGATTCGCCGGTCACCAAGTACCGCCAGCCCCCTCCAGCGTGTGCCACGCGCTATATTAAGTGCAATCGTCTCAACCACGTCATCCAAGTGATGGGCCGTCACCAATTGCGCACCATGTCTTTCGGCAGCCGCCAACAAAAACGCATAGCGATGCTGTCGAGCAATTGCTTCATTAGCCCCCAACAGTTCTTCTCTTTTGCCTTCAAACAAAAACCCGTATCGTCGAGCCAGCGCCTCAACAAACCGCGCATCAGCCCTCGATTCACCGCGCATGCCATGATCAAAGTGCAAAACCACACATTGATGCCCTTTATGTGCCATAAGATCCAGCAACACAACGCTGTCAATCCCACCACTGACTGCTACTGCATATTTCATCTTTTCCATTATAGCAAAGCATGAGCGGTTTTGATATTCATAAAATCAATTCAGCTCTTGGTGAAACGACAATACCATGCTATAATCACCTGAGACGTGGCACCGTAGCTCAGCTGGTTAGAGCGCAGGACTCATAAGCCTGAGGTCGGTGGTTCGGGTCCACCCGGTGCTACCAATAGTGCAAGCCAAACCTCCATGCATCATGGAGGTTTTTCTTTAGGCCAGCTTATTCATCATTAAGCGCTTTGAGCTTTCTCAAAACAAATTCGCTCATCTCTTGTGAAGTACGCTGATGCTTCCACGTTTCAAGTTGTTGTTTTTGAATACCCTCTAAAAACGCAGTTAGCTCGCGCTCTGCAATTGCTTGCTCTGTCATGATGATGTTGTTCCTTGTTTGTTGTTTATAATGAAACCTAACTCTATATTAGCACATTTTTGACAAAAAAGCAATAGCAATATCGCAAAATCTACATGATTATTTTCCCTTTTTAAACCGCCTATGCTACACTGATTATAAAGGAATATTCATATAAACATGACGTACGCCATACTCTCATCACTTGCTATCGTCCTTCTGGCAGCTGGCATTCATGCTAGTTTGCAGTTGAGTGTTAGTATGTTGACGCTAATGAGCGGCCATGCGTTGGGCAAAAAGACCCGCCATATGCTGCTATTTCGACGGATGAATAGCTTCGTACTCGGTGTTTTTTTGATGACATTGCTATTGGCGACGTTTACGGTTCATATCTTAACCATCGTCATTAACCAAACCGTGATCATCGAACGCCTGGTTGCTTCCGTTACCACCGGTATCGCAGTTGGCTTGGGGCTGGCGACTTGGGCATTCTACTATCGCCGCAAGCAAAAAACCGGCATCGTCCTATGGCTACCTCGTGGCATGGCACGTTTTTTAGCAAAGCGTAGCAAAGCAACCAAAAGCAGTGCTGAAGCATTTTCACTCGGTATGACGAGCGTCATCGCTGAACTCATCTTCATCATTGGTCCACTGCTAGCAGCCAGTCTGGCTATCATCAGCCTGCCTTCTGGCCTTTTCCAGCTGTCAGCCATCATGCTCTATGTCGTCGGTTCACTCTTGCCGCTACTGGGCATTCTGATTCTTGTTGGTAGCGGCTACAATATCGCCCAAATACAACAGTGGCGTGAGCAGTCCAAATCATTCCTACAATTTACCGGTGGCAGTTGTCTGTTTATTCTAGCGTTTTACCTATTCATTGACCGCGTCATGGGGATAACAAGCATGGGGATTGGGTGGTGATGCAGATAACAATTATCAAGAAAAATAATAATCGAGGGACTGAACCGTTTGACCCAGAAAAGCTGCACCGTTCAATTGTTAACACCTGCTGCAGTGTTCGCGTGCCAGACGGCCAAGCAGAAGACATCGCAGCACAAGTAACGTTTCAGGTGATTGACTGGTGTAAAGAAAAGCCAGAAATAACCGCAAACGACGTACGGCGAACCGCAACAACTTTCCTTGAACCTCTGCACTCTGATGCCGCGTACATGTACAAAAATGACAAACTTATGATATAACCTAGGGGGCACAACCATGGCACAAAAACCAACATTTGATTATGATATTATCGTCATCGGCAGTGGAGCAGCAGGAGCTCCAGCGGCCAGTATTTTAGCCCGTGCTGGCAAAAAAGTTGCCGTCGTCGAACGGGGAACCTTTGGCGGAGAATCTCCCAACTGGGGTGATATGCCGCTGGGTGCCATGCTATACGCAGCCGAAGTATTTTACAACGCCAAACGCGCTGCCAAATTTGGCCTACGAACCAACGCACTCAACTACAATCACCCGTCTCTCCTGTCCTGGCGAGACACCGTCATCAAACGCACTGGCGCAGGCGGTAATCGCTATTATTATGAAAAACAAGGCATCAGCGTCTTCTCTGGCAACGCTCATTTTCTCAGCCCTAATGAAATCACTGTCAATCGTCGCCATTTGTCAGCCCGCAAATTCTTGATCGCCACAGGAGCAGCCTGGGAGAAGTCAACCATTCCTGGTAGCGACAAAATCCCTTACTTAACACCAGAAAACATCTTGTTATTGACCCGCCCGCCGAAAACCCTGTTCATCGTTGGCGGCAACGCCACTGCCATGGAAATTGCCTATTTGTACGCCTCATTTGGCACCAAAGTCTACGTTGCGGAAAAAGCCAATCGAATTTTGCCAGAGTTTGATGTTGAAGTTGGACCAATCGTCGCAGAAGATGCAAAAGTTAGCCGTAATATGACCATTTTGACACGATCTCGCGTGGTTGCCCTACAAAAAGAGGGGCTGCAAAAGCGCGTCACTTACATTCAGGGGCGACAACAAAAATCAGTTCGCGTTGATGAAATCTTAGCGGCAGAGCAACGCGTCCCGCAGACTGACATGGGGCTGGAAAATGCTGGCGTCGCCTACACCCACCAGGGCATCACCGTCAATGCTCGCATGCAAACCTCAGCACGGCACATCTTTGCTGCTGGCAATATTACTGATCCAGCCATCCAAACCCACGCCGTCTTGACCCAAAGTCGAACCGCCGCTCATAATCTGACCCACCGCACCGCCATCGAGGCTGACCTGACGCCAAATCTGCTAGTAGCATTTACCTTTCCAGAAGTCGCTCAAGTTGGACTGAACGAACAAGAGTGCATCAAACGCGACCTACGGTACAAAACAGCTGTCGCTCCACTCACCCTAACGGCTCGCAGTAACATCACCGACTGCCGCAATGGCTTTGTTAAGCTGATCATCGACACAAAGGGCGTGCTCATTGGCGCAGCCATTGTTGCGCCGCACGCAAGCGACCTCATCAGTGAGCTCAGCATCGCCGTCCGCCATCGCCTAACCGCCAAACAGCTCATCAGCACACCAAGCTGCTTCACTTCCTGGTCAGAAGCGACGCGAATTGCCGCTGGTAAATTACTATAATTTATCCCCGAAGCTATGATATACTGAACTGAGCGGGGGCGTAGCTCAGGGGTTAGAGCAGTCGGCTCATAACCGATTGGTCGCTGGTTCGATCCCAGCCGCCCCCACCAAACATCATGATGATAAAAAAACTCGACAAACACGAACTAAGACGACTTATCTATCACATCCGCCACGATTATTTGACGCTCAACAACGTCATCATCGCTGGAGCGGTTTTGATAGCGCTCAGCTGGGCCTGGGGTTCGGTTGAAGCTATGCAGAGAAATTATCATTTACAGCAGCTATTGGACAATAAAAAGCAGCAAGTTGAGCTAGAAACTTTAAAGGTATCTTTGGCTGAATATGAAGCCAAATATTACCAAACTGTTGAATATCAAGACTTGGCAGTCCGTCAGCGACTAGGTCATGGATCACCAGGTGAAAAACAGCTGATCGTGCCGTCAACTGATGTTGAAACTGAGAAAACTTCCGCAGTTTCCAAGCAGCAATTAACCGAAAGCAACCTCCAACAATGGACTAATTTCCTGTTTGGAGCCAACCGAAAAAGGTCATAGGGCTGACTATATTTGCCAATCATCCTTGTCTATGCTACAATCATCTATGTGCCGCGGGGTAGAGCAGCCTGGTAGCTCGTTTGGCTCATAACCAAAAGGTCGTAGGTTCAAATCCTACCCCCGCAACCAAGAAAAGATCCTCTCATTACCGAGGGGATTTTTTCTTGCCTTATTGCTTCGGCAGCCTACCTGGCCGTAAATTATCTTCACACAAATGATTGTTATCTGACTTTTCAACCCTTCGTGAGAACCGTTGTCTTACGCTACTACCTGCTTTTCCCGTCTTTGACAAGTCTCTGACCAATTCCTCCGGGTCCATTACACAGAAATCTTTTAATGGACAAGCCCGACAGGCTATCCTGGCAAGCTCCAAAGCTTTCTGCCGTTCAGTAATGCTCCTTCCGGCTGCCTCAGCAGCACCTCTAATCTTATCAGCCCTGCCCATGTCGTGCATTTTTCCCGCGCCTCGAGACCGATTGGCAGCACCAGCCAACTGTGCAGTCTTTAGCAACAATTTGTTTCTTCCAGCAAAATTACCAGAGAGCGCCTGCTGTAGGTGCTCTTCATAGCGCTGCTCAGCCGCATCGTCAGTTTCTTGCCGTACTAGACTTGCATCCAGCTTGGCTGGATCAAAATCAGGACCTTGTTCAGGATATACGATATCCCCTTCAGCATTCACGGCAACATGTGAAGTAATGATCTCGCTCATGCTTTCATGATATCATAATATATCCAAAAAGTCAAATAGCCCCCCTGTTGGAGAGCTATTGTGTTGATTGCGAGTATCGGTAATTATTTCTTTTTAGAAATAGTCAAGAAACCGTTGCGTGGATTTTCTTTAACGATACGGTCCTCTGGAAGATCGCATGGTGTACCCTTGTCATTCTTCTCTACCTTTGCAAAGAAGTAGATGGTCTGAGTCTTGCCACCGCGCAGAGTTACTTCAGTCTTGTGCAAGTAGTACGTAACGCCCTTTGAGTTAGTGTGCTTGTAAGCCATGTGGTAATACCTCCTATTAGTACTTTACCTTATAAGATTACTACCCCTGTTGGCCCCTGTCAAGCCTAAAAACGCTTTCGGCGGCGTAAAATGAAGCGAAGAATAGCTAATACTACTAGTCGGCCTATGATAATTAGACCAATCACTGCCGTGATGATCAACGACCAGCCAGCAAAATCTGGCGACCAGAGGGGTGAGGTGAACGTATGATAATATGGCTCAACCGGTAACGGTTTAAACTCGCTCATCACGGCTTGTCCGCCAGGGATTTTTTCTAATTCTTGATTGATACAATTTGTGTAGCGCATATCTGGCCAACGCCAGCCATTGGACCGCGCAATTGGCCCACAAACAGCCTCGGCTTTTTGAAATGCATCACCGTTGGCGGTACTGTTGCTGCTTTCTTGATAGGCTTTTTTATGCCGCTCATTGTCCCGCTCATAGGTTTTGACCAGCGCAACCCTACCGGGATCAGCATTCATATGAGCACTCACAAACCTCTGCAGGTCATACAGTCGGCTTGCCAGTCCAACCGAATCATCTGTCTTATCTGCAGCGTACACCGCTTCACGACGCTCCACCATGCCAACATTATTGAGCCGTAGGAATGTTGCCGTGATAAAAGCAAACATGACAAACAAAATCAACAGCTGCCATGTTTTGACCTGCTCGAGTCGACGAATTTTGAATCGGACGTTGCGTTTGTCTGTCATTCCACCCCTTCTTACTCTAGTTTTAGTATAGCACACATACTGAGAGACAGGCGAGAGTGGTATAATAAAGCCATGCGAATTTATTTTTCAGGAATCGGTGGTGTTGGCATAGGGCCATTGGCTGAGATTGCTCACGACGCTGGGTATGATATCTGTGGCTCAGACCGATCAGCCAGCCCGCTGACCGCGGCTTTGATGGAGCGCGGCGTCCACATTGCCCTTGATCAATCAGGGACTTTTTTACAGGAAGAGCACGACAAACAGCCGTTTGATTGGTTCGTCTATACAGCAGCTCTGCCAGCAGATCACCCTGAGTTAGTTCTCGCTCACAAGCTGGGTATCAAAACCGGCAAACGCGATGAATTATTAGCGCACATCATCTCTGACAAAAACTTGAAACTTGTGGCTGTTGCCGGTACCCATGGCAAAACTACCACCACCAGTATGATTGTGTGGACGCTGCAGCACTTAGGAATTCCAGTCAGTTATTCCGTCGGTTCCACCCTGAGCTTTGGGCCAAGCGGCAAATTTGACCCAACTAGTCAATTTTTTGTCTACGAGTGTGACGAGTTTGATCGGAACTTCTTGAATTTCCAACCATGGCTCAGCCTCATCACGTCGGTTGACTATGACCATCCTGACACCTACCCAACGGAAGATGAGTATTTGGCGGCCTTCCGCACCTTTGGTCACCAGTCTGAAAGTGTCGTCACCTGGCAAGAGACTGCCGCGTGCTTTGATGATCACAATGTACAAGTGCTGACTGAATGTAACCCAGACATTCACCTGGCTGGTGAGCACAATCGGCGTAACGGTATGCTGGCCTTAGAAGCAGTCAAACACATGACAGAAATTGACGAAGTAAGCGTCATCACCAGTATTAATCAATTCCCTGGCGCAGGTCGCCGATTTGAGAAATTGGCTGAAGGTTTGTACTCGGATTATGGCCACCATCCAGTGGAAATCAAAGCTACCCTACAGCTCGCGCAAGAGTTGTCCAGCCACGTGGTATTGGTCTACCAACCGCATCAAAATGTTCGCCAACACGAAATCATAGCGCAATATACTGCAGATATATTTGAAGCCGCTGAAGAGATCTATTGGCTACCAACCTATTTGACTCGCGAAAATTCAGAATTGCCAATCCTATCCCCACAAGAACTAACTCGCCAGATCGTCGCTTCGCGTCCTGACTGTGTCACTTTTGCTGAGCTAGATGACGCATTGTGGGACCACATCACCGCCGCACTCGACGCTGGTAAATTGGTCTTGTGCATGGGTGCTGGCACTATTGACCATTGGGTACGACAACGCGCCGCCACACTGGACGCTTAGCGATTATCACCGCTGCCGTGTAGCTGATGGCGCTCCTTACGACTCAACAGTTTCTCATTATTCAGCCGCGCCACATCTTCCAAACTTGAGCCCAGCAAATGCGCTACTGCGTTGACATACCACAAAACATCTCCCAACTCTTTGAGAATATCTGCCTTGTCTGATTCCTCGAGCATCCCCTGTTTGTCGCGCAGCAACTTTTTGATTTTTTCAACCACCTCGCCAGATTCACCAGCCAACCCCAATACCTGTCCCATTAGCTGCGGGCTGATGTCACCGTATTCATAGTTGTCTGACAATGTAGTGATAGCTTGATCTGCATATTCTTGTATGTTCATCATCTCTCCTTTTGTTATTTACCTGCCGAAAACTCACTCGCTGGCACTAATTCCCATTCGTCTAAGAACCTATCAAACAATGACAAGTAACTGGCCCGCGTATTATCCCAGATGTGCTCAGACGACAGCGCTACTATTTCGTCTCGCGTCAGCCATCGTACATCTGTTGATTCGCCGGCGGCTAACTCATGGCGTGGGCCTTCCTGAACTACCAGTGCGTAACACGTGTCTGAGTGATAATGCTCAGGTGTGATATCATGAGTGTTCATGAGTAGTGGCTGCGGGTGAAGCGTCACCTCTGGCATTTCAGCTTGATGCAGGCGCAAGGTTGGCTGCAGCACAGACAACTGATTGGTATCATAGCCAGTTTCTTCACGTAGTTCATGCAACATTGCCGCCCATGGCGTCTCATCCAGCTCTACGTGACCGCCCGGCGGCAGTAATTTCCCCAGCTTTTTATGCACATGCAGCAACGCTCGCGGTTGATCGCCGTCGGTGCGAATGACATATCCAGTAACGGTGTGGTCATGTTGGTTGGGTGCGGTGTGAATGTGTGGCATATTAGTTCCTTTCCCCATCAGCTTTGGCATTAACAAACTTTGTAATTCTGCCCTCGTCCAGCCAACGCTGCTCATAGGATGTGAAGATTTTATAATCATCAGCCAGCTCAGATTCATGCAGGTCAAACGTCAACTCTTGCAGTGACCATCCGCAGCAAACCAATTGCTCCAAACCCCAACAAAAGAAATCGGTGTTGTCGTGCTTGATGAGCAGCGCACCGTCTGAAGATAATAGGTTGCGGTACACTGCCAGGAAATGCGGATGGGTTAGCCGCCGGCCAGCCGAATGTTTTCGGGGGAATGGGTCAGAAAATGTTAGCCAAATGGTCTCGAGTGATGCCGGAGCGACCAATTGATCAATTTGATCAGCCCGCGCTCGTACAAAAAAGATATTAGTGAGTCCGCGCGCTTCGGCCTCTCGGGCACCCTTTTGCAATCGATCACCTTTGACATCAAGCGCCACAAAGGTTTGTTCTGGATGACGCGCTGCCTGCTCGACGGCAAACAAGCCATTGCCTGCGCCTATTTCCATCACCGTTGGGCGCTTATCTGGCTGGTCTTTCACTGCCAACCATTCATCATATTCAAAGCACAATGGCGAATTGGCAAACAACGCAAATTTATATTTCTTGCGTTTACGGGTGATGATAAACTGGTTTGGATCGACAAAACTCATATTATTCATTATACTAAATCTATTATGGATACGCTTACCAAGTATATTTTAGATTCCTCCAATTTTGATGAGTGGCTGAAGCAAAATGGTCTGGGCTGGCTGATGGAGCAGCGTCTCATCGAGGCGTGGAGTACGGTGATTGGCGCCATCATCGCCTACTATATTGGCCGCGTACTGCTAAAATGGGGCATCAAAAGCGTTGTCAGGTCGACGGCCAAACATCGAGATTGGCACAAAAAGGACATTGAAAAACGTCAGGAGACCTTGATTCAATTGCTTCGCAGCTTCTGGCGGATTTTGATGATTGCCTACGCATTGGCAGTGGTTGCAAATAAACTCTTTTTGGTCGATCTGTCACCGCTCTTTGCTAGCGCCGGGATCATTGGTGTGGCGTTGGGTTTTGGTGCCCAGTCACTGGTCAAGGACTTTCTGGCTGGTATCTTCATCATCGCCGAAAACCAATACCGTGTTGGTGACGTTGTTGACATCATGGGTGCAGTCGGCAAGGTGGAACGCGTTGGTACCCGCTCTACAGTCGTGCGTGACACTGATGGTAACGTTCACTACATTCCAAACGGTACCATTCAGCAAGTCATCAACAAAACTATGGGCTACAGCATCTCACGATTTATCTTACAACTAGATCCGTCAGTTGACATCTCGGCAGCTACAGAAATTATCAATGACATCGGTTACAAGCTATCCCTGGAAAAATCCTGGAAACGAAAAATCATCGACCCACCAAAATTTACCTCGCTCGGCGATATCACTGGGCATTCAGTGGAAGTAATCATCGCCGGCAAAACTCAGCCCTCAGATCAATGGAGCGTCACCTCAGAAATGCGGCGACGACTGCTGCGTGAATTTGAGAATAATGACATCAAGCTAGCCACCCTACCACTCACTGCCAACGGACCATTGAAAAAATAGTTATTGATTTGACTGATTCTGGGTGATACCCAAGTTGGCGTCACTCAAGGCATCAACGGCAAAATTCTGTGAACTTGTAGTTTTTGCGGCCTCTGCTTTGTACAGTTTCATAAATTCATCTATGGTTGACTTGGTGATTTCACCCTGCGCCGCAAAGCCCTCGTCCAAGGCTTTACCTTGATCAATCTTTGAGCGCATCGACTTGTACTCTGGGCGGCTCAAATCCAACCGTGAAGCCCCTGATGCGTAATAGATAAACATCGACAAAGTCACTAAGACTGCAGCCAGCAGCACTGAACCCGCAATGAACGCCGGCAGTTTATGATCCATTATTCGCTGGCGTATCACTTGAGTTTTTCCTTTATCTTTTCTACTTTAGTGCCATATTCAGCAATAATGTCATTGAGTTCGCGAACCGACGACGACAATTTGAGCCGTCCATCACGAACAATATTGAGCTGGGCGTAAAAATCGGTTGGCTGATTTTTGCAGTCAATCTTCAGAAGCGTTGCCAAGGCAGATTCATATTCATTATACCGAGATGAAAATAATGATCGGCCTTTTTCGAACCGACTCGTCAAGGACACCAAGTCCGCAGCGTCAATCTTATTCACTGCCAGACGACCGTTCATGCGTGCCATCAGGCGCGAAGAAATATCATTGTACGCCTGACCGGTGTTCACTCGTAAAATTGCGTCGCTATGATGCAGTCGACTGAGATTTCCACGAATATCCTGGCAATTGGCTTTAATGGCATCAATCCCATTTGCAGATTCGGTTTGGCCATCAAGAGCTTTCACGACAACTGAGGACCCGACAATCACACCAGCAACAACCATCAAAAACGCGAGACTTGTAACAGCTTGTTTCATCTGTTCCATTGTCCCGCGTTTTTTGATTGTTGTCAAATTATTTCAGGCTTTTTTCAACGTCTCCCTTGACGTCGTGAGCCGCTTCAGTGGTAGCTTTACCTACTTTTTGCGCCCCAGACTTCAGAGAGGCAGCCGTGTCTTTTGCCACCGTCTTTGCCTTTGCTGCACATTTGTCAGCATCTTTTTTCAGCTCGTTAGCCTTTTTCTTCAAGTCTTTACGAGTTTCCTTACCGCTTTTTGGTGCAGTCAACACACCAGCCGCAAAACCAGCTACCGCAGCACCTAAGACAGTTAATACTTTTTTCATAGTTTCTCCTTTGTTTGTTTATTGTTAGATTTTACTGATGAATCCTTGCTATTTCCGCCGAAAAAGCCGAGAAGCTTCAGTAAAGACTTTTCTTGGTGACAGCCATTCTGTCACTTGCGCAATATTATGCGCTGCTGTTTCAGCTTGGCTGGCAATACGTTTGAGTTTTACCAAGAGCGAAATTATTATACTGAATAAGATGATGATCGCCACCGAATGGACCACAATCACCGCAGTCATCAGTATAATAACTGTTTGCATGTCTTCCATACCTTTCCTTTGATTTGTTGTTTATATTTGTCGTATCGACTAGTTACTATGATAGCATAGACGGTTTAAAATGTCAATACTTATATCATCAGCCGATGAGACCGTCTTGCCGCAAGCCATCCAGTGCCGCCGCAAATCGTGGATCGTCCTGTAACTCAGCGGTGATTTCAGCGAGTGACTGCCCACCAACATACCGACGCAAAATCTCACCCCGCATTTGGCGGAGACTGCCGGCAAACTCTGGCTGCTTGGTGTAGTGACGACTGGCAAACAATTTGCCCTTTCCCTGGGCCTTCAGTTCACTGCCATAGTCCATCAGCGCCCAGAACCACTGGCGCGGATTTGCCCGATCCATCGTCTGCTCGACAATAGGCAATATGTCACGATCCGCCACTGCTGTCTGGTCCATAAAGAAATGATTAAGATAGACGGTGCGAATATTTGTCTCAATGAACGGTGTTGGTATTTGGTATACATAGTTTATGATGGCGCCGGCAGTATTGATACCAATACCCGGCAATGCAACAAGATCATCTAGTGTAGTCACCGGGGCGCCAGCGGCGATGGCTTGTGCTGTTTGGTGGAGATATCGAGCGCGACGGTTATAGCCCAGCCCCTGCCACGCGCGGAGCACCTCGGTCAGCTCAGCCGCTGCCAGTGACTCAATGTCCGGAAACGCTGCGGTAAACTCTTTGAACTTCATCAATACGCGAGCAACCTGGGTTTGCTGCAACATCAGCTCACTCACCAGAACATAGTACAGGGTTGGCTGGTCACGCCATGGCATTGGCCGGTACAGTTCGCGACCTTTTTGGTGGATCAACTCCCGAAAATCATCAGTATTCATTGCTTTAGTATACGCGAATCAAACCCATAAGGGCTAATTATGATATAATGGCACGGTTATGAACATATTTTTTAGACGATACATTTCAGAATTTGTGTACGGTGCGGTTGACGGCACAGTCACAACCTTTGCCGTAGTGGCAGCGTCGGCCGGCGCAGGGATTTCCAGTGCGGTTATCCTCATTTTAGGCATTGCAAACCTCATTGCCGATGGTTTTTCGATGGGCGCTAGCGCCTACCTGGCAGCCAGCGCTGAGCACGAAGGATCAGCCCGCGACACCCAAAAACGGGCTTCACCCAAAATCATTGGCTCAGTTACGTTTTTGGCCTTTGTTGCCGTGGGTAGCGTGCCAGTCTTGCCATACCTGGTTGATGTCGTTGCAGGCTCAAAAGTGCCAAGCACCACCTTGTTTTATATGAGCTCTGCACTGACGGCGGTCGCTTTCCTGACGATCGGCTTCACTAAAGGCAAAGTTGGTAATCAATCGCCATGGCGAGAAGCCGCCATCACCTTGCTCCTCGGCGCAGTTGCCGCTGGAATGGCCTACTTTGCTGGTGATGTGTTAGCGGCGTGGTTGGGCGTTCAGTTATAATCATGTGAACATTCTGTCCTCGACAACTGAATTGAATGTTAGCTCTAGCATTTTCTCAATATCTATACCAATATCCTGATATAACTCAGTAGTGTTTTTCGTCGTCAGATCATCCTCGGCGTAGCCCAAAAGTTTCGCAGTATTTATCACTTCCTTCGCGCTATTACCTTCTATCTCAATGTAAGGTTTTAGTTTCGGCCAGTAGTCAATGACAACCTGGACGCCGCCAAGGTTATATTCTTGCCGTTTGTTTTCTTGATAGCCACGTGGTTTAATGCCAATCTTTGCTAAGATCTCTAGTGTCGTTTCTAGGTCAGAGACTTCAACTTCCCATTCGTGAGTACCATCAATAGCCTCGGCGGTTATTTCTTTGACAGTCAGAGTAGCGTGTTGCCCATCAGAGCGCAACCGTACCCAGCGATTTGGTGTCGCCGGAATTGTATCAAATACGTAACGGCGGAAATTATAACTACCAATCTCCTTAGCGCCAAGCCTCGCCAGCTTTGCCACAATATCAGCTGGAATAACATCGTATATTTTAGCTTCATACTCTATGTTTGACACGAAAATCCTTTCACACTCTCACATCACCATCTTGACTCACGTAGTTCTTGGCGCCGCTGCGGTACATGGCAGAGGGTCTATTTTTGTCATCAAACTCATATTTTATCAGCTCGCCAAAGTAGCTAAAATGACTACTTTTTGCAATTTTTAGAGTGGCGTCATCAACTATTTCTAGTTCTTCAGCCATGTTGAATGGTCGCCAATCATTAGACCATAAGCCTCTCAATCCTTTTGCTGTATCAACGACTTCATACACACCATAATCATTGGCAAACCGCGCTTCAAACTTGCGACGGTTTTTATCAGAAGCATCACCAAATTGATCAATAATTCCTAATATTGAATTTGCAACTATTCCTGGCACTGTATCATACGCGTTCGCCAACACCGAAACAGTTATTCCGTCATCTGTCCGCGACCAGGTGCGGCTGACAAATCCTGGATAACCACCGCTATGACCGACAATCCGCTTGCTACTTTTATCCTTTTCTATATCCAAACCGAGCCCGTAGCTACCTGCATTCGCATCATCAGCAACTTGCCATGATGGGCGCTGCATTTCCCGTTTGGAAGCATCGCTCAACAGTTTACCTGAGCCGACCTGTAGAGCAGCAAAAAATGTTACCAAGTCATGCGCCGTTGAGCAAAATCCCGTGGCTGGCTGCAGCGCGCCAGTTGTGATGTGCTGAAACGGTCGACGCTGCTGCTGCAAATCAAACCTACCATAGCCAGTTGCCATGTAAAGTTCTGGTGAATGTTCTGCAGCGGTTTGTTTCAAATCAAGCGGTGTGATGATGTTTTCCGTCACAACATCAGCGTACGATTTGCCACTAACTTGTTCAATCACCAAACCCAGCAAGCCAAAACCAAAATTGGAATACTTGAACTCAGAATTTGGCTCAAACACTAGTTGTGACTTCATGATTTGCTGCTTGAACTCGTCTTCGTCTGGAAATTCTCCTTGAAACTGCCAAAAGCCTGACGCCTGGCCGTCACGAATCACGCCTGCTGAGTGGCTCAACAATTGACGCAAGGTTACGTCACGCCAATGCTGGTCGCTATGCTGCGCCAGCCACGGTAGATGTGCCGTCACTAAGTCATCGATGCGTAACTTGCCGCGCTCTTGTAGCTGCATTACGGCCGTGGCGGTAAAAGTTTTTGAGTGTGAGGCGACGTGAAAGAGATGGTTGGTTGTTAATTTCTCATTATTTTCTATATTTGCCAGTCCATAAGCTTTATGAAAAACCACCTCGCCGTCTTTGGCTATCGCGACCGTAAACCCCGGCCAGCGCGCCCACCGACTGCGCAACGTTAGCCATGAGTCGATGAATGTTAGCGTTCGTTTAGGAATTGATTTCATAGCTTTGTTATACCTCCTGATATATTACGTTTACGGCCACCGCTTCAGCAAAAAATCCCGATAACCCGGCGCAAGCTTGTCGGTAGCTTCGACTTCCGCCCGCGTCAACCAGACTGGACCCTCTTCACTGCCGTCACAAGCCTGAGCTGGCAATTCAACATCACCGTCAATTGTGGCCGTATAGCCAAGGATGATTTTATGGTTTTTGGCGGTGGTATCATATGGGTCGCGCACGTAAAAATCGGCTGGCGTCGCATCAATGGTGATACCTAGTTCCTCACGCAGCTCTCGCTCCAGTGCGGCATCAGGCATCTCACCAGCATCAATATGCCCGCCCGGCAGACCAAACCCCGCATCACCCCAATGCCGCATCAACAAGGTGCGTTTGCCGTCGCTGCTATACAGCGCTACTTTTACACTGACTTCGTGTCGATCATACATTACTTCCAGTATAGCTGTTTGGCTATTATTCGGCAATTTATTCATGCTACAGTAGAGCTATGAATAGTCATTCTCCCTCGTCTGCCATACCCGGTGTCAATCTGGGTGGCTGGCTAGTGCTTGAACGATGGATGACGCCAAGTGTATTCACCGGAACAGATGCGACTAATGAATATGAACTATCACAAACAGTGGATGGCGCGGCACGCATCCAACACCATCGACAAACCTTCATCCAGGAAGATGACCTCACATGGTTGGCGCAAGCTGGCATACGACTACTGCGACTGCCGATTGGTTATTGGGCACTTGAGGACCAGCCGCCGTATCTATCAGCAAAACCGCAGATTGATTGGTTGATGGACACGGCCAAACGCTATGGCCTACAGGTGCTACTCGACCTGCATGCTGCGCCTGGTGCTCAAAACGCCAGTGATCACAGCGGTAGTGGTAATACCAGCACTGTCGGGTGGTATCAACGCACCAATAGACGGAAAACATCACAGATATTACTTGACATTGCCAATGAATATGGCAACCATCCAGCCCTCTGGGGGATTGAGCTGCTCAATGAACCCCTGGTGACAACACGACGTCAGCGGTGGCAATTGTGGTGGTGGACGCGAAAAACGAGCCGAAAATTACGTGCTCAATTGCCGTCTCATGTGCGCATTGTAGTCTCTGATTGCTATCAGCCAGCCTGGTGGTCAGGACGAATTGGGAATAATACACTGGATATACATCATTATCAATGCTTTTCCGACACAGACAATCAAGCAACATCGCTGACTCACCACCGTCAGGTACTTGATCAACAGTCTAGCAAATACCGTGGCTATGCCCGTCAGCAACCATTGATCATTGGCGAGTGGAGCGCTGCCCTGCCGCCACGCACCGCCAGTGATAGTAATGAATACACCCATTGCCAATCACAATTGACTGTGCCTTCAGGCGTTGATGCCTGGTTTTACTGGAGTTATAAGACCGAGAATCCTGGAGCCTGGAACTTTCGCGATTGCTACAGTAAGGGATGGTTTGATGGGATGTATTAATTAGCGGTCAATGATATACTGTATACATGTCTTTTCCTAAATTAATTTATAGTATCGCAGTCCTGGTCATCATCGCCTGGGTATTGAGCCTGGTGTTTCGCCTTGCCGCTTGGTTGATCAACGGGTTGCTTTACGTTGCGGTTCTGGTTGTTATCATTGGTCTTATTGCACAATTTATCAGCCAGAAAAAGCAGCAAAAATAATTCGCCTGTCACTATAAAATAATCACGGCAGTTTGTTCTGCCGTGATTTATCTTATAAACCTAATTCTTGTAGCTGCGCTAAATCAACTGTCGACGGTGAATCCATCATCACGTCAACGCCGGAGCCGTTCTTTGGAAAGGCCAAGGTTTCGCGGACGTTCGTTTCGTCGATGAGCTCCATGAGGATGCGGTCAACACCAAAGGCACAACCAGCGTGCGGCGGCGCACCGTATTTGAAGGCGTTGAGCATAGCACCAAACTTTTCTTCGACGTAGCTTTCGCTAAAGCCAAGCAGGTCAAACACTTTGTACAGCACCGCCGGGTTGTGGTTTCGCACGCCACCGGAGCAAATTTCGTAGCCGTTCATCACCATGTCGAATTGATCGGCAACGATGGCGAGCTTGTCGGCATCAGTCTTCGCCGATTCCAGCGCCTTTAGGCCGCCCTTTGGCATACTAAATGGGTTATGGCCAAAATCAAGCTTCTTGCCGTGGTCGTCCCATTCATAAAACGGAAAATCAATGATCCAAGCCAAGGCTACCACGCTCGGGTCTTTCAGGTTGAACTGAGTAGCAAATTCGTTTCGCAGACGGCCAAGCACGGCGTTGACGACTGGGCGAGCATCAGCACCGAAGAAAACTGCGTCGCCATCAGCCGCGCCAGTTTTTTGTTGGATTGAAACTAGCTCCGTTTCGCTCAAGAACTTGGCAATTGGTGATTTTGCCTCGCCATCTTGGTAAGTGATGTAAGCCAAACCGCCCGCGCCTTCGCTCTTGGCAATATCAGTGAATTGGTCGATTTGTTTACGGCTGAGGCTGGCACCGTTTTTCACGCAAATCGCCTTGATGCACTCAGCGTTTTTGAACACGCCAAATTCGGTGTTAGCAAAGACATCGGTTAGTTCAATCAGTTCCATACCAAAGCGCAAGTCTGGTTTGTCCGAGCCATACGTCTCCATGGCGTCGCGGTAGGAAATACGCGGAATTGGCTGGCCGTTACCCACCGGCAGATCGCTCAGATCCAGCAACTTCTTGCCAGCAAACTCGGTCGCTAGCTGCCGCATCAATGGCTCGACTTCCTGGCGGACTTCCTCGCCGTCCTCAACAAAGCTCATCTCTAGATCCAGCTGATAAAACTCACCGTACAGTCGATCAGCTCGCGGATCTTCATCGCGGAAACACGCCGCCAACTGATAATATCGCGGCACGCCGCCAACCATCAGCAATTGTTTGAACTGCTGCGGTGCTTGCGGCAGAGCGTAGAACTTATTTTCCTGCAAACGACTCGGGATCAGAAAATCACGCGCACCCTCGGGACTAGAATTTGCCAAAATCGGTGTCTGAATTTCGATAAAGTCACGGTCATCCATGTATTGATGCATGCACCGGTACATCTCAGCGCGTTTTTTCAGCATCTGTTGCATCTTCGGACGGCGCAGGTCGAGGTAACGATACTTAAAACGCAAATCTTCACCTGCTTGATTTTCCTCGGCAAATGGCTGGATCGGCAAGGTCTCAGCACGATTGAGAATTTCCAGATTCTCCACCACAATTTCCACATCACCGCTGGCGATATTTGGATTTTTCAAACCTTCGCCGCGCTCCGTCACCACGCCGCTAGCACGAATCACAAACTCATCGCGCAAGCTTTCCGCCAAACGAAACGCTTCCGCCTGCTCAGGATTAATCACCAGCTGCACCAAGCCGGTATGGTCGCGTAGGTCAATAAAAATCAGCCCACCGTGATCGCGTCGGGAATGCACCCAGCCAGCCACGGTAATAGTTTGACCAACAGTATCAGCCACATTGCTACTAAGAATTCGTTTCATCATATCTGTTAGTATAGCAAAATTAGCGCATTATTCCAATTGCATGACTGCCTGCATTATGAGGCGGTTGAAGTCTTGGGTGTATTGTTGCCGCGTGGATTACGCTCAGCTACTTTGCGCAAATCCTCATGAGTATCAAATTCATCATTAATTTTCTTACCCAAAAGCGACTCCAAGACATCTTCCAAGCTCAACAGTCCAACTGTTTCACGGTATCGATTAATCACAATGAACAGATGGTGTCTGGTTTTGATGAATGCAGCCAAGGCTTGCTGCAACGATTGGTCTTCTCTGATGTAGTAGACAGCGTGTTCCATGGCGTCAATAACGTGGTGCGCTTTTTGCGATTGTTTGGTGTTATTGATGGTCACCAAATCTTGCACATACAGCATACCGACAACATGATCAATATCCCCATCAATCACTGGAAAACGACTGTGTCCTGTTTTATACAGCCCGTCCAGAACGATGGGACCCAATACTTCATCGTTACCTATACTATCAATCATGGTGCGCGGGATCATGGCGTCAGCAACCTTCATGTCTTTGAATTTGAGGCTGTTTGTAATGAGTTTCTTTTCATCTTTAGACAACGCGTCTCCAGCGTTTTTGACTATCTCCAGCAGCTCTTCGCGTGATTCGACATCCAATTCGCTGCTTTGTGACGGCACCACGGAACGGATAGCCCAAAATACTATTGCATATTTTTCAATGCAGTGAATGATTACGCCTTCGTATCGCCCATAGACGCGCTGTGAAATTTTCTGCAGTGGCGACAAGCGAGCCAGTGCGCCTGAATATAGCGCAATGACGAGCGACACCAAAAAACCAACCAGCCAGTGAAATAATTCCACGCCAATAACACTGAGCGTCACCAATAGCAATGCTGCAATCACCCGCTGCAACGAAAATAAATCAGCCAAGTACGTGCGACGTTTGAGTAGCAGTTTGGCTTCCTCGTCGCCTTGATGCGCTCGACGTTTCAATTCAAATTGGCTATGCGAAGAAAGCTGAGGATGTACGCCTAATACTAATATCAAAACAACGATAATCAATCCATAGATAACACTTAACAGCAATATACTCATGGTTTTATTTTACCTGATTTTATGCTATTATTGCTAGAGTTAATTTGGAGGACAAGAATGAACGGAAAAACCTGGGGCGTATTTATCGCAATCGTAGTGACGATACTTGGTGGCATGGTATATTTGTCAGTAACACACCGCTTAGACATTAGTGATATCGCCAAAGATCAACTCACAAAAATTATCCCTGCCGAAAAACGGAACGGCGACATTCAGGAACACACCTTTGGAAGCGACAAGCCAAAAGTTATCATCATCGAATACGGTGACTATCAATGCCCAGGCTGTCGCACAGTTGCGCCACGCATCAAATCAGCCGTCGAAAAGCACAAAGACAATGTACAGTTGATCTTCCGCAATTTCCCATTGTCTGGACACACTCACGCTCGCTTGGCAGCATCAGTCGCTGAAGCAGCAGGTTTGCAGGGTAAATATTGGGAAATGCACGACTTGCTGTACGAAAACCAAGACGCATGGAGTAAAGCCCAAAACCACGAACGAAACGATATCTTCATGGGCTACGCCAAGCAGCTCAAGCTTGATGAATCACGCTTTAATAATGACCTTTCAAGCGACCGCGTGCTCCAAAAGATCAGTTTCGACACTGCCGTCAGTCGTGCACACGGAATCACTGCTACACCAACCATCTTCATCAACGGCAAAAAAGTTGAAGACCTCAACAGCATTGACACTGAGGTAGAAAACGCACTCAAAGCAGCAGGCGTCTCTACTGAAGAGAAAAAGGCTGAATAATAGATTAAACTTACGCCAATCTAAAACCGCCCAGGCCTAGCGCTCGGGCGGTTTTAGATATGTTATTGTGCTATGTATGTTTGCCATTCGGCAGGCACTACATCCACTGCGATCTTTTTGCGTCGGGATGACACAAAATTGATTGCTATCGGCATGTATTTGTACTCCTTCGTACTAAATGCAGCCTCACGCGCTTCGACCTTTATTACAAACCGCAACTCAATGCTTCGGCGCGAGACACGTCAACCATAGTACCAAAGGAAATATAGCACGTCAAGTGCCTACTCCCTACTTTATTACTTTTAATTTTAGAATAAGCGGAATCGCTTGGCAAGTAGTAATGTTAGTAAAATTAACAACAATGTAACCCCCATGATGGCAATGTAAGCCCACTGCTCACCTTGGAACGGCAGCCCAATGTTCATGCCATACATGCCGTAGAAGACGTTTGGCACCGCCAGTAAAATGGTGATGGTTGTCAACACTTTCATGCGCTGATTCAGGGTGTTGTTAGCAATGGTCGAATAGGCGTTTTGGATACTGTCAATCGTTTGGGCGCTTGAGCTAATAGCCACCAACAACTGGCGAGCGTGCAGTATAATATCGCCAAAGGCTTCAATATCACGCAGATTGAACAATTGACGACGATTCATTTCCAGTTGACCGACAACCGTTACTAGCCCCTCCAAGCCACTCCGATATTCATTGAGACTATCCTCAATGGCAACAAATTCAACAAAGTCCTCGTTTTGAACATCAAAGTGCGTGAGCCGCTTGCGAGCGCTGGTAATTTTGGTCGACAGCGCATGGAGCCGCTGCTCGTATTCAGTGATGATGGAGGCAATGACAGCAGACACCACCGCAGAAGGCTGGCGCGTGTCAGTAGTCATGAAGGCATCAGTGTCTAACGGTGAAAAAGAGGTGTGCGGACTGGCGGTAACCAGCCGATCACGCGACACCGCAATCAATATTGGAGCAGTTTTGGCAGCATCAGCTGCACCAACCGGCAAACGTAAAAAGATATATTCTACGCCATTACTAAACTCTGCTCGTGACAATTCACGGACATCACAAACATCGCGCAAGATATTTGCGTTCAGCAGGAGTTTATCCGACAAGTCAACTACATCCAGCAATTTACCAGATATATGCACCCACGCGTGAGAGCGAGGACGACTAACTTTTTCTAAACGCTCACCTGCCGCTGATCGTTCAAAGTATTCCACCACCATATACTTTGATTATACGAAAAAAGGTTATGTTTTGCTACTACTCGCTTATTCCCAGCGAAATAGTTTAATAGCCAACAGGTAGACAATGACAATACACAGCAGCACTCCACCAAACTGAGGCAAGACCTCCGTCAGGGTGGCATGTTCGGTTGATATCAACCGAAGACCATCCACAACAGGAGTCATTGGGATAAATTGGTTGATCGCCTTAAGCCATTCTGGGAATAAGAACGATGGGAAAAAGGCACCAGACAGGAACATCATCGGGAAGGAGATGAGGTTTGATAGCGGCGCTGACTGATTCTCATTTTTTGCCCAGGCACCAACCATTAGCCCAAGCCCGACCATCATCACGGCAGCCAATGTCAAGAACGGCACAAACAGCAGCCAATCACCGCGCATGGTGAATTTGAACAGCAACATACTGACAACCAACATCAGTGCAGCACTTGCCAAAGACACCAAGGTATAGACGATGGCAGTAGCAATAATCAATTGACCAGACGTAAACGGTGCAGCCCGCAAGCGACGATAATTACCTTTTTGCTTTTCAGTTGGCATTTGGTTTGCCAAGCCAAAGATACCCATACTCATCAAGCTAAACGCCAACAGTCCAGTGAAAGTGTAGTCAAACGTTTTCAGGGCCTCATCCCCAACTGCTTGTGAGGCTACTTTAAATGGTGGTTCTGGCTGACCCATGGCTTTATTGATACTACCAACAATCTGGCCCATCACAGCAGTCAGCGCACTAGCAGCCTGATCTTGCCCTTTCGCGTGCAACACGTTCAGTGTACCAGACGGGCGAGCTTTTGCGCCTTCGCCCTTAACCTCACCAAACTCTTTTGGTAGCTCAATGATACCGTCAATTTCCGAACGCTTCATCTTTTCTTTGGCATCATCGATGTTTTTCACGTCCTGAACTTGCAGCAGTTTTGATGTATCATTTTTTGCACCATCGACAAACTGCTTGGCGAACTCAGTGTTTGAATGATTGATAATGGCAACCTTGAAGTTAGTCGTCTGATTGTTGAAAATCGAACCAAACACAAACAAGAAAATCAGCGGGAACAAAAAAGTAAAGAACAATGCCATTTTGTCGCGCAGCAAACGCTTAAGGCCAGCTACGACCTGACCAATGATACCTATCCAATATTTTTTCATACTACTAATCCCGTATCGCCTTTCCTGTAAGATCGATGAAAACGTCTTCCAAATTTGCCTGTTCAACCACCTGCTTTTTCTTAAAACCGCGCTTGAGTAACTGTTGAATCAAGTTGTGTGGCGAATCAGTGGTGATGATTTGGCCATTGTCCATAATCGCCAATCGGTCGCACAGCAATTCAGCCTCATCCATGTAGTGTGTCGTCAAGACAATGGTAACGCCCTCTTCGCGTATTTGCTTGATCAGCTCCCACAGGTTGCGGCGCGCTTGTGGATCCAAGCCAGTGGTTGGCTCGTCTAAGAACAAGACTTTTGGATTATTTACCAAGGTTGACGCAATAGCGAAACGCTGTTTTTGTCCACCAGACAATTGCTCAACGTAGTTCTTAGCTTTTTCTGTCAATTGTACTTTGGCTAGCAATGCAGCCACGTCAATCATGTTGCCATACAAACTGGCAAACATTTTCAACTGCTCAGTCAATGTCAAATGGTCATAAAAATTAGTTGACTGCAGCTGAATACCAATGATATCTTTGATCTTTTTAGGGTGTTTCGCTACGTCAATACCGTCAATGACGGCCGTACCGTCATCAATGGTGCGTAATGCCTCCAGCATCTCGAGTGTTGTTGTTTTACCAGCGCCGTTAGGGCCCAAAATACCGAAGATTTCGCCCTTTTCAACACTGAAGTCTATGCCTTTTACCACCGTTTGATCGCCGTAGCGCTTGGTCAAACCGTGAACTTCAATAATTTTACTCATAATTCTAGTATAGCACTAGCCAAGAAATAGAGTAATTGGGTTTTACACAAGACTACCGACGTCGCAAAAAATAATAGCCAATCAATAATGCCGCCACAGCGCTGACGCCGGTGATTTTCCAAAACATTGCTGGGTCATCGCCGCCGGGAACTGGCACATTCATACCAAATAGCCCAGCGATCATGGTCGGTATGGTGAGCGCCACTGTGATGACAGTCAGCAGCCGAATAGTTTCATTCAGGCGAGTATCCATGACTGCGCGGTAGCTGTCGCGCACATTGGTGATAGTACGAAGCAACGATTTACAACGACTAATCACCTGCTCCAGATCAATGGAAATATCTTCAACATCCTCTTTGGCGTCAGACCGAAGCATCAACGCCTTGTGAGCAATCATTCGCTCCACCGATAAATTCATCGGCACCAAGGCATCCATATAATCATTCAATTTACGCTCATATTCAGCTAACGTGGCAATATCGCGCGCTCGCAAGGTGCGAATGTCGCCAGTCGCCGCCCGCATTTGACGGTTGATGGCAGCCACGCGGCGCTGATATTGTGTTGCTAGTGCGTCGATCATGTCAACCAGCAGGGTAATGCGACTTGAGGTAGATGCCACATGTTTATCAATGAACGGCTGCCATAGTCTCCCCAGACTGTCTCGCGATATGGTGATGATATAATCCGCATGAATCACAAACAAAATTGGTGTAGTAAAGTCATTAAAATCATCGTCAGTATCTGGCAAACGGGCAATCAAATACGTCCGCTCGTTGTCCGCATCCAAACGAGGAACCTCGTGAGGGTCCAGTGCGTCAGTGATGATATCAGCATCAATTCCCAGTGATAACAGCTGGGAAATCTCCTCTTCGTTTGGCCGCTCACAACGAATCCAAGAGCCCTTAACCAAGTTCTCTCTGATGGTAAGCTTGCCAGAATCGTCAGATTTAAGATATTGCAACATACCTGTTATTTATATCATGAAAACTAGATAAAAGCAATGTAGTTATGAAACGATCCGCGTCCCCGCTGTCCCGTCAATAGCCTCAGTGGTTTTTTCCAGCGAGGTAATGACTGCGGTACGCCCCCCACCACCTGACACAAACTGCAATGCTGCTTGTACCTTTGGCAACATGGATCCAGCAGCAAATTGACCATCGTCAATGTGTTTCTGCATCTCTTCTGCAGAGATTTGCCCCAACGCTTCTTCGTTCGGTTGGTTGAAATTGACCTTAGCTGCATCAACCGAAGTCAAGATCAACAGAGTATCTGCATGCAACAAATTAGCCAAGGTTGCTGCTCCAAAGTCTTTATCAATGACTGCTTCGACACCCTTGAGCGTGCCGTCTTCCTGGCGCAACACGGGGATACCGCCACCACCGGTTGAGACCACTAGGACGCCCGCTTCTACCAGAGCTTTGATGATCGGTGCTTCAACAATTTCCACTGGTTTTGGCGATGGCACCACACGGCGCCAACCACGACCAGCGTCTTCCTTGACGACATAGCCACGCTCAGCCTGCACCGCTTTGGCTTCTTCTTCTGAATAGAACGGGCCGATTGGTTTGGTTGGGTTTTGGAACACCGCATCATCACCAGAGACAATAGTCTGCGTCACCAAACTAACAGCATGTTTATCAGTCATCTGATGAGCTCTGAAACTGTCCTGGAAGGCTTGCTGCAACCAAAAGCCGATCAGACCTTGGCTCATAGCCCCACAATCATCCAGTGGTAAGCTCGGTACATCATCAGTATTAACAGCCTCTTCATGCAAGACAATGTTTCCCACCTGGGGGCCATTGCCATGAACGATAGCTACTTTGTGTCCTGCTTGAACAAGCGGTAATAACTGTCGTATCGTCTCAGCCGCTACTCGACGCTGTGCTTCAGAAGAGGCTTCGCCCTGCTTCTGCAGGGCGTTACCTCCAAGAGCAACGACAATAGTTCGCTGCTTATCCATAGGCTATCCTAACACTCCAAAGACAGCAATGACTGCGACACTGATGATCGCGAAGACTGCCATGATTGGTGCTGAACGCCTGAGCCATGCACGGTATGAAACGCCGGCTAGTGCCAAACCACCCATCAAGGATGCGATGGTTGGTGCCATCATGTTGATCAAACCTGAGGCGGTTGCAAAGGCAGCCACCATGATTTCTTTACTGGAACCAACCAGATCGGCAATTGGTGCGATGACTGGCATGGTTGCTGCTGCCAAACCTGATGATGATGGCACAATGAATGACATTGGCAGGTAGAACAGATATGCCAAGGCACCAACGACGCTACCACTAGTTCCCTTCAGGAATGATTCACCCCAGTGAATAACAGTGTCTTGAATTTCACCATTAGCCATAATGACAGACACACCAGTTGCCACCGCAATAATCAAAGCGACTGGCAGAATATCTTTCACACCGTCAATGAAAGCATTAACTGGGACAACTTCTTCTTTCTTGAACTCTTTGTAGTAAATTGCAGTGATGATGATTGTTGAAATCAAGAACAGTGTCGTAATCTCGCTAAACAACCATTCACCAAATGGCACCGTGTGAAGCACACCAAGCACTGGACCAACGACTGGCAGTTCTGCAACCTTGTTAAATACATCCGTAAAGAAGGTGATATTCCAGCTTCCCCATGGGATGAGGGAAAGAATCATCAACACAAAGGTGACAGCAAAGACACCCATGACAACTTTGCGTGCTGCAGTGAACTTTGGTATATTTTCCATGTCCAGAGCAGCAACGGTTGGTTTATAGCGCGCATCTTCTTTGTATTTACCAGCCTTGACCTTTGCCGCGTAGCGCATGGTAAAGACGATTGCGGCGATGAGACACAATCCCAAGATAATAGACATAATCGGCATTACGTTACCCAATTTCACATCTGCCGTTGCTGCAGCAGTACCAGTCGAGAATGGGTTAATTGTTGAACCAAGCACACCAGTACCAGCACCCAGTACGATGATCATTACACCAGTCATGGTATTATAACCAGCAGCGATCATCATCGGTATAATCAGGGCGTAAAATGCAACAGTCTCTTCCTGCATACCATAGGTCGTACCACCAATAGCAAACAACACCATCAAGATTGGGATGAGCCATTTTTCTTTACCCTTCAGTTTGCGTAGCAAGGCACCAAGCGAAGCGTCCAAGGCACCTGTTTTCATGGTGACACCCAAGAAACCACCAAGAACCATGACGAAGACGATGACATCAAGCTTCTCTGACATACCCTTGATTGGCGCAACAAAGACATCCCACAACCCTTGCCGGTCGTGCTTGTCAACTTCTACTTCTTTCCCATCCTTTTTTTCTTTGACAGTGCGGTCTTTCTCAACCACTTGGTATGATCCGGCGACGCGGTTACCGTCGTCATCTGTCTTATATAGACCTGATGGGATCACCCATGTCAATGCTGCCATGATCGCAATCACGACAAACAAAATCGTAAACGCCGATGGTGACCGTCGGAGTTTCTGCTTTGTTTTTTTAATTTTTTCTACCATTGCCTCGGAGCCTCCTTCACTCCCTTATTACGACAACTACTACAATGTCAAAGCCATGACAGCTTTGATTGTATGCATACGATTTTCCGCTTGGTCGAACACAACTGAATGTGGTGAGCGGAACACCTCATCAGTTACTTCCATTGATTCTAATCCAAAATCTTCCTGAACCTTTTTGCCAGTGATAGTCAGTGCGTCATGGAACGCTGGCAAACAGTGCATAAATTTCACCTCAGGGTTTCCTGTCAGATTGATCATGTCACGATTGACCTGGAAGTTGCGCAGTTGGTTGATGCGTTCAGCAAACTTGTCTTCCTCGCCCATGGACACCCAAACATCAGTGTAAATCACGTCAGCATCACGCAAGGCTTCCTCAAAGTTATCAGTGATGGTGATGCGAGCGTGACTTGAACGTGCCAAGTGGTGCGCCCGATCCACCAGAGACTGCTCGGGATGTAGTTCACGAGGCGCCAAAATACGGAAATCAACACCCATGATTGCCGAACCAATCATCAGCGAGTTTGCCATGTTATTGCGACCGTCACCAACAAACACCAACTTAGTACCTTTGAGTTTGCCAACATGCTCTTCAATAGTCATGAAGTCAGCCAAAATCTGCGTCGGGTGGAATTTGTCAGTCAGACCATTCCAGACTGGAACGCCAGCATGACGAGCTAATTCCTCAACTGTCCCGTGGTCAAACCCACGAAACTCAATGCCATCAAACATGCGGCCCAGCACCTTGGCAGTGTCTTCAACTGTCTCTTTTTTGCCCAGCTGAATGTCATCTTTGCCGAGATATTCTGGCGCGACACCGAGGTCATTGGCCGCCACCGTAAAGGCGCAGCGTGTGCGAGTTGAGGTTTTCTCAAACAACAGCGCCACGTTTTTGCCTTCATGAATTCGGTGCGGTACACCAGCGTATTTCAAGCGCTTGTATTCACGTGCCGTGTCCAGCAACAGGCGGATTTCTCCAGCAGTATAATCATTCAGCGTCAGGAATGATCGTCCTTTCAAGCTCAACGCCATTATACGTCCTCCCTTACTATTGGCATACTCATACAGCGTGGGCCACCGCGACCGCGGCCAAGTTCTGATCCATTGACCTCAATCACTTCAACGCCGGCATCACGCAGTTTTTGGTTGGTAACATAGTTACGGTCATACGTCACCACAACGCCTGGTGCAATGGCCAGGGTGTTGGAGCCGTCATTCCACTGCTCACGGGCTGCAGCAATTCGGTCGCCACCACCACACTCGATCAACGTGACAGCTGGCAAGCCCAACGCGACTCGCAAGACATGCTCCAGATCAGTTTCACGAGTGATGCGTGGGAATGGCTGACCTTCAACTTTTTCCAAAATAAAGCAGTTGATTTTACCACCGTGGTCGCGAATTTCTGGGTGAATGGTAAATTTATCATGGTCAATCATGGTAAACACTGTGTCGAGGTGCATGAACGCATGCGACTTTGGAATTTCCATGGCGATAACCTTTTTGAAATCAGAGCCAGCAAACAACTTGGTTGCCATCTTTTCAATTGCTTCAGCAGAAGTACGCTCACTGATACCAATTGCCATGACTTCCCGATTCAGTACTAACTCGTCACCACCTTCAATTGAATAGTTCTCACGGCGGTCGTACCACACTGGTACATTTTTGCCAGCAAACCGTGGGTGATGATCAATGATATAGCGCATGAACAGTGATTCACGGCGGCGAGCTGGCCAGTGCATCTTGTTGATGGTCAAACCGCGGCCAATGGCAGCAGCTGGGTCGCGCGTAAAGTACAGGTTTGGCATTGGGTCAAGATAAAATGGATAGTGATCTTTCTCGACCATGTCATGTAGCTGCTGATGGTGCTCTGGTGGCAAAGTGATTTCATCTTTACGAACACCAGCCATCAACTTGCGAACCATGGCGTGGGTTGGCAAGTCCAGCAAAAATTGACGCAAGGTCTCGGTGACACGACGAGTGTCTTGCTTGGAGTTAGCAAGCATATCGTCGACAAACTGCTCACGCAACGCATCAGTCGCTAAGGCCTCTGCCGCCAATTGGTCCAAGTACAATACTTCCACGCCACGCTCACGCAGTACTTGCGCAAAAGCGTCGTGTTCTTCTTGAGCCTTTTTAAGATATGGGATGTCGTCAAATAAAAGGTCGGTCAGATAATCCGGAGTCAAGTTTTCCAACTCCTCACCTGGCCGATGCAAGACAACTACTTTTAATTTCCCGATTTCCGATGTAATATGTATTGGATCCATACCCCGTCCCCTTTTTGTTTATGGTTATACTAATAATATAGCATATACCAAATAGAACACAAGCATTATTCAGGGGTTAGCTCATCGCCGAATGATAGCCAATGACGACTCGACTGCCACCCGAGCTGGATGACGCCTCAGCCATTCATCAACCGCTCGCGCCGCGCCTGGCAAAGCTTCATTGGCGTAATCATCAACAATGATGGTCGCCGTTTCCTGAAATTTGCCGTCACACACGCGAAATGAATCGGCAATTGACTCATAAAAATCACCGTCAAAAAATGCAAAGATGATGCTTTCCGGCACATCCTCAGGGGTGAAATCGGCAAACCAACCCTTATGGATGATCGGCAGTTTCAAGCTGGCCTTTTTAAAATTCTGGATGAACGTTTTACGCGGCGCCAAGAGTTCACCCGCCTTGAACTGCTCACCAGCAGCACTGTTGTCTGCTTGGGTTTTTTCTGGCAAGCCAGCAAACGAATCGTAAACATGAAACTCACCAGTAAAATCATAGGCGTCCAACAGCCGCCGGATGAACAAACTCGTCGTACCAACGTAACAGCCAAACTCGACGATATTGCCAGTCACGCCGCTTTGCAACAACTTTTCCAGTTCTCGCAGCAACACGCCAAGTTCTTTGGCGTCAACTTGGTCGGAAATGATGGGATGTTTGGCGAGGAGTTGGTCGGTGATATTCATACAATTTAAATTATAGACAGTTCACCAAATATCAACAAACAGTTGATGACATATAACTACATGTTTTAATATTTTATAGGTTACAATATTAAATTAGTACTTATGAATAATTACGACATTATCAAAACATTTTTACCGAAACAATTAGATATAAAGCACCTCGATCTCCTGCTACCTGCCTTACAAAAGTCAAACCTAATTGTTCATGGTGAAATTCACGGCATAAAAGAAAATGCCAATATCGTCTATACCTTGGTTAAAAAAACTTGCATACAACGATTGGCCATTGAAGCTAGCCCTACTGTGTTTGACTTCATCAATTCAGTAAAGATCAATTCTTATGATTTTTCCTTAGTTGATGAAGACCTTTTTGACTTAAGCGTTCTATCTCTTGAGATGATAAAAACGATAGCAATTCTTCTGCAGCAAAATCAACTTAAAGAGCTCGTTTTTATTGATACATTTTTTGACAATTTAGATGAGGATGCCATCATACCACCAAGCCCGCAAGAACGAGAAGAGCAGCTAGCTAAAAATATCCTCGGAATTGACGGCTCTCTACCAACATTATGTATGATGGGACAATGGCATACGCAACCTACTGTAGTCGAGAGTGACGGGACGCAGCACAAATCAGCGCTATATCGCTTGAGGACAATCAAACCAAATGTGCCCTTTATTCACAATATCTACCGACAAGGACAATTGTTTAATGATGGAAAAATAATTGAATTACCAGACAACCCAGCAGTGTCGTCTTGTTACGAGATTGTCCAGAAAACCGATATCGATTTTGACCTTCACATACCCGAAGCGACAAAAATATCACTATGCTAAAATCATAGTATGAAAATTACTAGCCCAGCTTTCACCGAAAACGCTAAACTACCAAAAATCTACGCCAAGCTCGGCGGTAACCAACGCCCGCCGCTCGAGATTGACGATGTGCCAGCAGACGCCAAAAGCCTGGCAATCGTCTGCCACGACCCTGACGCGCCTGGGCGCGATGGATTTTACTATTGGACGGCTTGGAATTTACCGGCCGAAACTACTGAAATAACTGGCGAGTCACTACCCGTGGATACCGTCGAAGGTGCTACCAGTTGGGGTCGCCCAGGCTGGGGCGGGCCGCAGCCGCCGTTTGGCACGCACCGCTATCAATTTTACGTGTACGCGCTGGACACGACACTGGATTTACCAAGCGACACTAAGCCTAAAGAACTCATCGCTGCCCTCACGCCGCATATCATCGACCAGGCTGTGCTGACCGGAAAATTCGGTGTGTTAGATATTTTCCGGCGGAGCTAAATTACTGTCATAATGCACATAGAGTTTTCATATAATCTAGATCCTACTAACGCAAAGATGGGTGCACTCACAGAGTACTTAGATTCTCTATTATATAATCCCACAAATATCTCAAATCCTGCCACTTATTAACATCGGCAGCGTCCTTTCCTTTAAATCTACTACCTACAGCACCTTTGTTAATAAGTGATCCTTGATATTTCTTAACACGATTCATATAACCACCCCACTGTACCAATTCTAAATTTCCATCATTGCCAGTAAGTATATCTTTACCCATGTACATTTCAATTGACCCCGCGAGACCATTAATATTCATGTTAATCTCGCCCTGGGGTCCAATAGTTGGATAAGATTTCATTAAATCTAATTCAGGATATTGTATCACCTTGATGTTGTTAGGTAAATTACGGGGTAAATTAGTCATTGCCTCACTTGCAGCAGCATCATTATCTAGAATAGCTAAGATCCTGTTATTAATACCCGCGGCAGCAAAGCTCTTTATCATTTTCACTATAGCGGCGGCATTAGTCTCTGGCCTAAAACTTGTATCCAAAAAACGTACGTTACTCTCAAGTTTCGGGTAAATAACGTGCAGTGCCTTCTTGAGGGTTCCGATATCGGTAATCCCTTCGGTCAAAATTATGGGGATTTCAGGTATAAGCTCGTCCTGCGGTATAAGAAAATCGCTATCGGTATTTTCAAGCTCATCATTTAACCAACCTCCTTCAACTAAATCACTAATATCAAGCACTGTCATATCGCTATCTTTTACATCTTCGTGATGCAATACACCCCAAATAGCAACAGCCTCATTATAGAAATCATTTTTTTCAAAAAACCTGTACGATAGATCTCGAAGTGGAATTTTACCGCCCCTCAAGTCATTAATCTGCTTTATATCATTTTCATAGTACGATTTCATCTCGTCACTAGAACCGCTAGACAATTCCGCTAGCCATCCAATATGGGCATCTAATGAGTCATTGAATAGCTGAGCATTATATCCATATATAGAAAGCCTTTGCTTCAGAGTAGCTACGTCAATTACAGCCAGTGCAATCTCCCAGTCTACATCATCTTCAGTATAGTCATTGTCATACCTAGAAAGGCCATACTGCTTAATTAATCTTACTCCGTCTTTTCCTTGACCACGAATAATATCATTTTTTGTAAACAGACTGGTCGCCATTGGACTAAGTTCATTTCTCCAATGTAAAAGCTCTTGACCATTGATATAAAAACTAGCGTAGCTGCTCATTATTATCACCTCCTCACTACTCAGCAAACTGACTATTATACAGCTCGGCATAAAAGCCATTTTTCTTCAGCAATTCGTCGTGTTTGCCTTGTTCGATGATGTTGCCGTCGCGGACGACCAAGATCAGGTCGGCGTCGCGGATGGTGCTCAGCCGATGGGCGATGACGAAGCTGGTTTTGCCCTGCATCAACTTGTCCATGGCTTTTTGAATGAGTACTTCGGTGCGAGTGTCAACCGAGCTGGTAGCTTCGTCCAAAATCAGCATTGGCGTGCGCGCCAGCATTGCCCGGGCAATCGTCAGCAGCTGCTTTTCGCCCTGTGAAATGTTCGTTGCTTCCTCGCCCAGCACCATGTCGTAGCCGCCTGGCAGCGACCGCACAAAATGGTCAACGTGCGCTTCCTTGGCGGTGGCAACCATCTCTTCTTCGCTAGCTGTTGGATTGCCGTAGAGCAAATTCTGGCGAATCGTGCCGTTAAACAACCATGTATCCTGCAACACCATGCCAAACATTTGCCGCACATCGCTGCGCTTCATCTGAGCTATATCCACGCCGTCAATCTTAATCGCACCGCTGTTAATTTCATAAAATCGCATCAGCAAATTAACCAGCGTCGTTTTGCCCGCGCCCGTTGGACCGACGATTGCCACGCGCTGACCTGGCTTGATGTGCGCCGACAAACCTTTGATGATGGTTTGGTCGGGTCGGTAGCCAAAGACTACGTTGTCAAATTCAACTTCGCCCTTGACGTGAGTCAATTTCACCAAATCCTTGCCCTCCGCCTTTTCTTCTGACTCATCCAAAAATTCAAACACACGCTCGGCGGCAGCGGCGGTCGATTGCAACACATTGGCGATGTTGGCAACTTGCACCAGCGGCTGATTGAATTGGTTAATGTATTGGATAAACGCCTGAATGTCACCGATTTTCAGCCGACCGTTGATCGCCAGCCAACCACCCAAAATCGCCATCACGACGTAACCAATGTTGCCGATGAAGTTCATGATTGGATAAATCAGACCCGACAAAAATTGAGCTTTCCAGGCGCTTTCCTGCAGCTGGTTGTTAATCCGTGAAAACTTAGCCAGCGACTTTTTCTGGCCGTTAAACACGCGCATCACCTGATGGCCACCATACATTTCTTCGATGTGGCCGTTCAATTCTCCCAGCTGCGTTTGCTGGCGGAGGAACTGTTTTTGCGAACTTTTAGCAATCAGCGTCACCACGCCGCCAGCCAGTGGCAGCACCAAGAGCGCCACCAGCGACATTTGCCAGCTGATGGAAAACATCATCGCCAAAATCCCCAGCACCATCACTGTCGAAGACACGACCTGCGACAGGCTTTGATTGAGCGTCTGACTGATGGTATCGACATCGTTGGTGACGCGGCTGAGCACTTCGCCGTAGGTTTGCTTGTCAAAATAACTCAGCGGTAGGCGGTTGATTTTCTCGGACAATTGCCGGCGCATTCTGAAGGTGACTGTTTGCGTCACTTGGGTCATCAGCCAGGTTTGGATGTAGCGGAAAATGGCGCTGAGCACATACAAACCAATTAGCAAACTAACGACTCGCCAAATTGCCTCAAAGTGAAATTCTGGGCGCTGGCTAAGATCCAGCTTTTTAATGGTATCAAGTTGGTTGGACGGAATTTGGCTTTCAATTTCTGACTGGTTCGGCAGACGGTTGAGGACATCAGCACCGGTTGTGCCAGCTGGCAGTGAAGCACCATTTGGCAGCTTGCTGGTGATGGTCTCATACGCCTTCATGCTGACATAATCTTCGACGATTTGGTTGGTGGCGCCGCCCAAAATTTTCGGACTAGCAATCGCAAACATCGTACTACCAACCGCGAAAATCGCCACCATGAGCATGTGCCAGCGGAACTCCGCCAAATATTTGGCTAACTTCCTGACCGTGCCTTTGAAATCTTTGGCTTTTTCGCCGGCGCCCATACCGCCGCCCATTGGACCGCCCATCTTCATTGGCTGGCGTTTTTTCATGCTTTGCTGAGCCATTACGCCGCTCCTTTCGCGGTCGTTGCCGACATTTTCTGCAAGTCGTCTTCCGAGAGTTGGGAGGCAGCAATTTCTTGATAGACTTGGCAATTTTTCATCAATTCCTGATGCGTGCCTTGACCAACAATCTTGCCTTCGTCCAGCACGATGATTTTGTCAGCGTTCATGATGGTGTTGATGCGCTGACCGACGATGAGCACAGTTTTATGTTTGGTTTCTTTAGCCAGTGCCGAGCGTAATTTGGCATCAGTCTTGAAATCCAGCGCCGAGAATGAATCGTCAAAAATGTAGACATTCGGCTCAACAGCAATCGCCCGAGCAATCGATAAACGCTGACGCTGGCCGCCGGAAACATTGCTGCCGCCTTGAGCGATATCATTTTTGTAGCCGTTTTTTAGCTCGTTGATGAACTCAGTTGCTTGCGCGATTTTAGCGGATTTTTCGACCAATTTTTGGCTGGCTTTGGCGTTGCCGTACTTGATATTGCTGGCGATCGTCCCGCTAAACAACACGCCTTTTTGCGGCACGTAGCCGATTTGATCGTACAAATCTTCTAGTTTGAGCTGGCGAATATCCACCCTGTCCAGCAAAATCTGCCCCGCCGACACATCGTAAAAGCGCGGGATCAAATTAATCAACGTCGATTTGCCCGAGCCGGTACTGCCAATGAACGCTGTAGTTTGCCCTGGTTCAGCCGTAAAATTGATACTTGAGAGCACCGGCAGATCAGCGTCTGGATAGGTAAAAGTCACGTCTTTGAATTCAATTTTACCCGTAGCGTCATTTGGCAACTGCTGCGGCGACTGCGGGTCAATAATTGATGGCAGCGTGTCGAGCACCTCGCCCACCCGCTTTACCGACACGGCCGCTCGCGGCACCATGATAAACACCATCGATAGCAGCAAGAAAGAAATAATCACCTGCATGGCGTATTCCAAAAACGCCATCATATTACCAATTTGCAGATTGCCGCTGCTGATCAAATGCGCGCCGAACCAGACGATCGCCACGCTAGAAAAGTTCATCACCAGCGTCATGATTGGGTCAAGCAGCATCATCAAGCGATTGACAAATAGATTCATCTTATTCAGCTCGGTATTGGCTTGCTGGAACTTTTTCTGCTCAATCTTTTCATTGTGAAAGGCGCGAATGACTTTCAAGCCGACCAGGTTTTCGCGCGTCACCAGATTCAGTTTGTCCACCAGCGTCTGCAATTTCTTGAACCGAGGCACGGCAATCACGAACAGTATAGCGATGACGACCAGCAAAACTGACACCGCCAGTGCGATGATCCAGCTCAAATTTGGCGCGTTGTGAATGGCTTTTTGCAGACCACCAATTGCCATGATTGGCGCCATCAACGCCAGACGCAGCAGCAGAATTGACGTCATCTGAATTTGCTGAATATCGTTGGTCGAGCGCGTGATCAGCGAGGCGGTGGAAAATTTATTGAAATCCGCCAGCGCGAAACTTTCGACTCGCTCAAACAATTCTGTTCGTAATTTTTGCGCCATACCAGTAGCGATTCGCGATGCCAAAAACCCGATGACGATCGAACACAGTCCGCCCGCCGCCGTCACCAAAATCATCGCTAATCCGTTGTGCCAAATCGCTGGCATGTCTTGCTTGATGATGCCGTTATTGACAATTTCCGACATCTTGTCAGGCAGCCACAAATTCGCCATCACCATGGCGTAGGTAAAACCGACCAAGATGATAAACATCAGCCAGTAGCCGCTAAAAATCCGTAAAATATGCTTCATAATTGTTCTTTTAATACCTCAAATCCAGTCTCTATTTTACCATAATATGCGACATCCGTCGCAGAGCCTCATTGGACAAAAGTATCAGCTGGACGTATACTGTTTTTAGCGTCGGGGTGTGGCGCAGCTCGGTAGCGCGCACCGTTCGGGACGGTGAGGTCGCTGGTTCAAATCCAGTCACCCCGACCATCGGAATTATTCAAAGCGCATGTTCACATACGAGAACCTCTGGCGACCACGAAAGCAAAGGAGGTTATATGCGACGGCGAGTTAATGTACGCGGAATTATCGTAAGCGATCAGGGCGAGATTTTTTGCCAACAATTGACCACGAACGACGGCAAAGGTCGAAACTTTTGGTGTACGCCAGGCGGCGGCTTGAAAAGCGGTGAAAGTCTGCTGGACGGTTTACGCCGAGAGATGATTGAAGAAACGGGTGTTGAGCCAGAAATCAGTAAGTTGTTATTCATACAACAATTCGCCGAATCAGGCGAACAATCGGCACATGGCCCGAACGAGCAATTGGAATTTTTCTTTCTCATCACCAACTGGCAAGATTACCAGCACATCGACCTGGAACAAACATCGCACGGCGTCAAAGAAGTGGCGAAGTGCGGCTTCGTCGATCCGAAAACCACGCGAATTTTACCAAGTTATCTGACAGAAAATGATCTGGATTGGCTAATGAACAAATCAGCTGACGTCCAGATCATCAGCGAGCTATAAACTACTCCGCTCCGTCCTTGCTATCCTCAGGCTTATCTGACTGTTGTTCGGCGGCAAGTTCTGCACGAACTTCCTGCTCGATCTCCTGGCGTAGTCGTCGACGCTCCTCGTCAGACACCGCCTGTGCCTTTTGTTTGTAAGCCTGCGCCCGCATCAACACTGGCGTAACCACCAACCCAAATACCGTTAATATGCCAAAGATGGTCAATAATTGCCAGTTAGCGGTTAAAACATCACCGCCATGTTTTTGCCACAAAATACTCAGACCCACTAAACTTAACAAGCTCGCGCTACTAATGGTCAGCGTCACCAGTCCTGAAATGATTGAATTTTTAGCGTTAAGTGAAAGAAACTTAGCAATCAACGCCGTCAGCGATGTGATGATGAACACAGTAACTGTCAGCTTGGTCAATATTTCTTCGAGCTGACCACACAACATATAATCATAGCCTCCAGGAAACTCGGAGCTAATATTTGTGTTACAAATTCCCAAGGAAGACAACAAGTCCCACACTAGTATTAACGCGCCCAACAACCACAAAGCATTAACAATTAACGACATAACCGACAGTGTTTTGATCAAACGCTGGTCATCCTCCAGGCGGGCAACCCCTCCCATGGCAAACAACGAGGCGACTGCGGTAAACAAGGTAGTTGTCAAGATGCGCCAATCTACTGGACCAGACAGGGCGGCCATGATTCCCATGAGAGCACAAACCGAGAAAAGGCTGATTGATATGTATAACAAAAATTGGCGTAATCGTGATAATTGGTTAGCTTGTTTCATGTTGTTACTATATCATATAGCTTATGTTTAGCGCATGGCCCGAATCATCTGTCTCAGCTGCTCAACCGCCCGAGCACGGCGCTCACGTGTCCAGTACGTATCAGCTGTGGCCTTCTCACCATCAGTGGTGGTCTCTTGGAGGAAATGACCGACGATGTGACCGTCTTTCAGCGCCGTCACATCAGGAACATAGACTCGTGGTTGTCCGTTCTCATCAGTGCGAAGATGTGGCTTCAGTTTTTCAACCAATTTCTTATAGGTATCATCATTGGTTTCGCGGGCATGGCGAATGTCTAGATAATAAATCTTATCCAGCCCTTCAGCTTTGGCGGCTTCATCGACGATTGGTGCTAGCTGCTGACACCACGGACACTGCTGAAAACCAAGGAAAATCAAGCCACTGCCTGATTCAAATTTCTCCAAAACCTCGCCGGCTGAAGCAAAGACAAAACGATTATCATCAGCCACGCGGGAGTAAGCAGCCTTAAAGCGGGCGGCATCTGAGGGTTGTGGTGATACGGGTGTCTGCGGGCGCGACCACATGTACCAGCCGCATATGACGGCGACAATAATACCAACAAAACCGATGGTCAAACACAGCCATTTGTTATGGTTTTTAATGACTGTGCCGTGTTTCATCTGGACCTCCTGTTATTTCCCTTTGACGCCAAAAAACTTCTGCGCCCGCTCAGTCACTGGATGATCCATCACCTGTTCCGGCGGACCATTTTCGATGATCTCGCCCTTATCCAGAAAAATCATCCGCGTAGCCACTTCGCGCGCAAATTTCATTTCGTGCGTGACGATAACCATGGTCATGCCTTTGGCGGCAACCTCACGAATCACGTCCAGCACTTCGCCAATCATCTCGGGATCAAGCGCCGAGGTTGGCTCATCAAACAACATAATATCCGGCTCCATGGCTAAGGCTCTGGCGATGGCGACGCGCTGCTTTTGCCCGCCCGAGAGCTGCGAAGGAAAGGCCCCGGCTTTGTCCGCCAGCCCCACGTCTGCGAGCAATTTCTTTGCCAAGCGAGTCGCCGCCCGGTCAGACAATTTGCGTAATTTCCGCGGCGCTAGTTTGATGTTGTCGAGCACACTCAAGTTCGGGAACAGATTGAACGATTGAAACACCATGCCGACTTTTTGGCGCAGGGCGTTCAGGTCGACTTTTGGCGCTGTCGTTTCCACACCATCGATGACAATGCGCCCGCCCGTCGGCGTCTCCAGCAGATTCAAGCAGCGCAAAAAGGTTGATTTGCCTGAACCACTCGAGCCAACGACGACCACCACTTCGCCTTCGTGAATCTCAACGTCGATATCTCTGAGCACGCGGTTACTGCCAAACTGCTTTTTGAGGTTAGCTACCGTGATGATCGCTGGGCGCTCAGTGCTTGGTTGCGCCACTTCCTTCATCTTATTCACTGCCATCTTTCAATCTCCTCTCCACTCGCGTCATTACACGGGTAAATATCGCGGTCAACGCCAAGTACATCACGGCTGCGGCAAATAATGATTGAAACGCCGTGGCAGTTTGAAACCGAATATTGTCAGCACCGCGCATGATATCATTCAGCCCAATCCAGCCGACGACTGAGGTTTCTTTCAACAGAGCGATGAATTCGCTAATCAGCGCCGGCAAGGAATTTTTGAGCGCTTGTGGCAAAATCACCAAACGCATGGCCTGCCAGCGGCTGAATCCCAGCGAACGAGCTGCTTCCATTTGGCCCTTGTCAACACTTTCGATACCACCGCGAATGATCTCACCAATGTATGCACCGCTATTAATACCAAAGGCAATCGCTGCCACAAAAATCTTCGGCATAAACTGATACGAACCAAAGACGACGTAGTACATAATCAACAACTGGACCAGAAGTGGCGTGCCCCGAATGATGTCGACATATACTTTCCCAAGCCACGCCAGCGGATTCCAGCGACTCAAGCCTTTGGCCCACGAGTAACGACCGAGTGACTTAAACGGTCGCACGTCTGAAGTTCGCAACAGGGCGATGATGACACCGATGGCCGTACCGAGCAGCAGCGACAAAACGGTCAAGACCAAGGTCACCTCTAGGCCGTGCCACAGATACAACCATCGACCGTCGCCAAAGATCACTTCCAGGAAATTCACGATTCAAGCTCCTTTTTCTTCATTGATTCAAGAGCCCTCGGCCCAAAATGTTTGCGGATAAGATTGTCGTACCGACCGTCCTTTTTCATCTCCGCCAACACTCGGTTAATTTTTTCCAGCAAATCATGGTTGTTGTTTTTGATGGCAATTGCATAATGTTCACTCGACAACTCACCTGGCAAAATTTCTAGGTCTGGAAAGCCAGCCGTGTATTGAGCCGCGGGCGCATCATCCAAAATAACTGCCTCGACGCCACCAGCATTGAGCTCCGTCAACACACTTGGCGCGGTTGGGAATTGTGACACCTTAGCGCCAGCAATTTTGCCGGCCAGCGTATCACCTGTCGTGCCCAGCTGTACGCCAATTTTCTTACCCGTCAGTTGATGTCTATTCCGAATTGGACTGCCTTTCTTGACAATGATCCGCTGCGAGGCTGAATAATACGGCTCAGAAAACAGCGCGTTTTTGGCACGCTCCGGTGTCACCGACATGCCAGCTACCGCCATGTCAATTTGCCCTGATTCCAGCGCTGGTAGCAATCCGTCAAACGACATGTCGTCAATCCTCAATTCTTTATTCATGCTACGAGCAATTTCCTTTGCCAAATCAACGTCAAAGCCAACAATTTCATTACCCTGCTTGTACTCAAACGGCTTAAACCCAGCATTAGTACCCATCACCAACACATCATCACTCTTACCAAATCCACCTTCGCGCTGCAAAATGTCAAACGCCATAAAGCCAATCAACGCCACAAACAGTCCAAGACCGATCCACCAACTAACTCCAAAGCCTTGACGTCGCGTTTTCGTTCCGTTCATGCTTATTAGTATACGCGCTTTGTAGAGAAATGATAAGCCCTAAGTTCAGCATCGTTCCTCACGTATAGTGGTATAATTAGATAGTATGAGCAAAAAAATCCTCAGCCGTTTTTGTAGTTTTCGCACTTTGGTTAAAATCAGCATCGTCCTGATGTTGGCTCTCAGTGCAATCTTCATCGTCGCCAGTCAGTACAAAGCTGTGCAATTTCGTGATGCCAAAATTGATGAAATTTTGTTCTATTTTAACAACGGACTGGCGGGCGGACAATCCAGTAGTTTAGTTTCAGCAGTTTGGAGTAATGTGCCATATGCTATTGGATTATTTATCATCTTGCTACTCCCTATGCTCCTCAAACTGCGCTGGAAAACAATGCCATTTCGTTTGCGTCATCAAACCTATTACGCAAGCGGCATTTTTGTTGTCAGCCTGACACTCCTGGCGCAAAGCTTTAGCATCCCAGCCTATGTCAGCGCTCTTACTCAATCATCCAAAATCTACGACAAGCACTATGTCGATCCGCGCAGCGTTAAATTGACGTTTCCTAGCACCAAACGTAATTTGATTTATATCTATGTTGAGTCGCTGGAAAACACACCGGCTTCCAAAGCCAACGGCGGCATGAGCGACAAATCAGTCATTCCAGAGCTGGAGAAATTGGCACTGACCAACACTTCATTTTCACATCAAGCTTCAGGCCTTGGCGGTGCCCTGCCTGCACACGGTACCACCTGGACAGTCGCCGGCATGACAGCTCAGTCCGCTGGCGTGCCACTCAAAGACGGCGGGGTGTTCGGTGGTCGCGACCGCAATGGCATGGGTGATTTTAATAAATTCCTGCCCGGTGCTTACACGCTTGGGCAAGTGCTTGAAAAAGCTGACTATAATCAATCGTTCCTCATGGGTTCAGACAAAACCTTTGGTGGACGCGATAAGCTACTGGAGCAACACGGCAATTATAACATCATCGACTTTACCTACGCTCAAAAGCACGGTTTAATTCCCCAGGATTATAAAGTATGGTGGGGCTATGAAGACAAAAAGCTCTTCCAATTCGCCCGCGATGAAGCCACTCGCCTCAGCAAATTAGAAAAGCCATTCAACCTGCAAATGCTGACCGTTGACACCCACTTCACTGACGGCTGGCTGGACAACGACACCTGCAAACAACAATTTGAAGCGAAATATGACAATGTTCATGCCTGCGCCTCCAAACAAATCGCCGCCTTCGTCGAATGGGCCAAACAGCAGCCATTTTATACCAACACCATCATCATCATCAGCGGTGATCACCTCGGCATGCAAACACCATATTATGAAGAGAAAATTGCTGGCGCTCCCTACCAACGAACCGTCTATAACACCTTCATCAACCCTGCCGTTCAGCCAACTCGCACCACCAACCGCCAATTTGCCACCTTTGACATGTACCCATCAACCTTGGCAGCGCTGGGTGTGACAGTGGATGGTGACCGCATGGGGTTGGGTACCAATTTATTCTCAAGTCGACAGACACTGGTTGAACAGTTTGGTGGCATCGATCAGCTCAACGCTGAGCTCAGCAAACGCTCAACCTACTACGAACGAAAAATCTTAAGCAGTTCGTAAGTGTATCACCTTATTCTGCCTCTTGCCGCAACGTAACAATACGGGGATCAGCCCAAAGAAAAAGGAGGACACATGCCACCAACCATGAACCAAGAAGAAACCACCAAGCCTCTCGAGCAGTTTGGGACGGACATCACGGCCCTGGCACGCGAGGGCAAACTCGACCCAGTCATCGGGCGCGACGAGGAAATTCGCCGTACCATGCAAATCCTCAGCCGGCGTACCAAGAATAACCCCGTACTCATCGGTGAGCCGGGCGTCGGTAAAACCGCCATCGTCGAGGCCCTAGCGCAGCGCATCGTCAAGGGTGATGTACCGGCGTCGCTGAAAGATAAGCGGCTGATTAGCCTGGAAATTTCCAGCTTACTGGCCGGCGCGAGCTTTCGCGGCCAATTCGAAGAGCGCCTGAAAGCAATTTTAAAAGAAGTTGAAGAAGCCGCCGGCGAAATTATTTTATTCGTTGATGAAATTCACACCATGGTCGGTGCGGGCAAAACCGAAGGCAGCATGGACGCCGGCAATATGCTCAAACCCGCCCTGGCGCGCGGTAAATTACACATGATCGGCGCGACGACGTTGGCGGAATATCGCCAGCATGTCGAAAAAGACGCGGCTCTGGAGCGGCGCTTTCAGCCAGTCTATGTCGGCGAGCCAAGTTTTGACGACACCGTGGCAATTTTGCGCGGCTTGAAAGAAAAATACGAGGTGCATCACGGCGTTAAAATCTCTGACGATGCCATCGTGGCGGCGGCGCGGTTGTCCACTCGCTATCTACCTGATCGCTTCTTGCCTGACAAGGCAGTGGATTTGCTGGATGAAGCGACCAGTGCGCTCAAGATGCAGCTGGAGAGTGTGCCGATTGCTCTCGATCGGCTAAATAATCGCCGTTTGCAGCTGGAGATTGAAGAAGCCGCGCTCAAAAAAGATAAATCCGACCACGCCAAGGCCCGCAAAGAGGAGATTAATCAGCAAATCGCCGACCTTCGAGCTCAGGCCGAGGTAATTGATAATAAATGGCAGCACGAAAAAGACATTCTCCAAACCGTCAATACCGCTACCGAAAAAATGGATGGTCTGCGCTCGCAACTAGAAATCGCCGAACGCGACGCCGACCTGGCCACTGCCAGCCGCATCAAATACGGCGACCTACCAGAGCTGGAGAAAAAACTGGCTGCCGCCCGCCAGGAACTAGCCGCCATTCCGCCGGCCGACCGCCTGCTGCGTGAAGAAGTCACTCCTGACGACATCGCCAGCGTAGTGGCGCGCTGGACGGGCATCCCGGTGGAGCGACTGATTGAGACCGAATCAAGCAAATTGACCAAATTAGAGGAACATATCAGTACCCAAGTGATTGGTCAAGACAAGGCCATCGCCGCGGTGGCCAGCGCTATTCGCCGTTCGCGTGCTGGGCTGAGTGACACCAACCGGCCGATCGGCTCCTTCCTCTTCCTCGGCCCCACCGGTGTGGGTAAAACAGAGGTGGCCCGCAGCCTGTGCCGCGAATTATTTGACGACGAGCACGCCATGATTCGTATCGATATGAGCGAATATATGGAGCGACACGCCGTAGCCCGCTTGATCGGTTCGCCGCCGGGCTATGTCGGTTACGACCAAGGTGGGCAACTCACCGAAGCGGTCCGACGCCGCCCCTATAGCGTGGTACTATTTGACGAAATCGAAAAGGCCCATGCCGACGTCTTCAACGTGCTCCTCCAGGTGCTCGACGACGGTCGCCTAACCGATGGCCAGGGGCGAACAGTCGATTTTTCTAACACGGTAATCATCATGACCAGCAATGTCGGCTCACAGGCAATCATGGACTTTTCTGGCGACGATGTGTCGGCACTGGATAATCAAATGCTTGAGGTATTACGCCAACACTTCCGTCCGGAATTTCTCAACCGCATCGATGACATCGTTATCTTCGACCGCATTCGACCAGAGGCCATGCGAGCAATTGTCGATGTCCAGCTAAAACGCGTCGCCCGCCAGGTCAAAGACAGCCGCGACATCACCCTGGAGTTTGACGATAGCATCCGCGACATGCTGGCCCGCGATGGCTACGACCCGGCCTTTGGCGCCCGTCCGCTGAAGCGCTTGGTACAAAAGCGGGTGCTTGACCCGCTGGCGCTGGAGCTCATCGACGGACGAATTCACGACGGCATGGCGGTGACTGTCAGTGTCGCTAATGACCGGGTGACCTTTCACTAATAGTCCCTTCATTCCTATTAATCACAGATACCTGTTTCCGTGTGGTTTGAGCCCAAAGTTGCGCTCATAGCAAGAAAAAGCGCCCCAGCCATCAACTGGAACGCTTTTCGGTAGACAGCCCTCGGACCGAGGCGCATTACTCAGTTTGGTTAGCCTCCGCCCGCGTCAGCTTGTCGACCATCGGCAGAATCAAGTAAATACCGATGATGGCTGCCGCCAGACCGATACCAACGATGGCAAAGTAGGTTGGCGTTAATACCGGCTTCAGCGTCGTCGAGAACATTTTCGTGAACACTGCCCCCGTCCAAACACCAATACTACACGACAAGATTGAAGTGATGACGAGCGGTGCCACCGACTCAACCATCACCAAGCGCTTCAGCTGCACAAGGCGCATGCCGCCCAGCCGCAAGGTGTACAGCGAACGGCGGCGTTCCATTAGCCCGCCAATCGTCGAGACGATCAAGCTTGCCACCGCCACAAATAGCGTCACGCCGATACCAACATATGCCAAGTTGGCAAACTCGCGAATCGTTGGGTTAATGTGCGGTTTTTTGGAATCAGTGCCGCTCACCACATAAGTCAGATCGTATTGATTGGCGTGCACCACCACCATGCTACGTAATTTCTCGATATTATCATCTGATGTGACTGCTACCAAATACTCTTTGGCGCCGTTCGTATCAACCTTGTCGTTAATTAGCGACACGCTCTTCACCACTGGCGCGTCAAAGTTTAGTAGCGCAAATTGGTCAGGTCGAGCGTTGGTTGGGCAGGTGTGCTCAGTGTATCGTGCCACATCCTGACAGCGAATTGCATTACCATCCTCACGCGGATACACTGTCGCCACCGACGTAACATACGACTCCTGCTGCAGCCGCTTCGCCATATCGCCTGGCAATGAACGGCCAATGACAGCTGCGGTACCGTGCTTCAACTGTGAATATCCATTGTCTTTGATGGCCTGAATATTTAAGTTCTCAATACCACTGGTCGCCGTCAAGTAGAAGCTACCAGCAAACAACGCTAACACTACCCCACTCACACCACGGAAAACTGTTCGCGAATGCACCGCCGTACGTTTACCGGCGATCAGCATTGAACCATTATTTGCCCAGCGCGCCGCCAGCAGTGACAGCTTATTCGTCAACCAGCCACCAGCTAGGATAATCCCAAACATCACCAACAGCAAAGCTGCCATTAATAGCAATATCGGCATGGCTGATTCTTTATTTGCCGTCAACCAGTCCAATCCCGGCTTTGATGACAACCAAGCAAAGATGGCGATACCGGCTGCTGGCACCAGCGCCCGCCACCCACGTAGTTTCTTCACCTTCTCAATTGAGCGTGATACACCTAGCGGTGAAATTTGCGCTCGGCGCATTCGTCGCCAGTTAACAAACGTCGTCAGACCCAATGTTAAGCCAATAATCAAGGCATATTGCCCGGCAGTCAACGCTAAATCACCAGGATTAAACCGCATGCCGTCCATCTTAAACTGCTGTAGCGGCGCTTGTAGCAACCAAAACGCACCCAGACCAATCACCACGCCAGCCACTGATGCTAGCAACGACTCCAACAGTAATATTCGTGTCACTTGCCGCTTAGTTGCGCCGATCAGCCGTAAGGCAGCATAGCGTTTTTCGCGTTGCGCCGCGCCCAGCTGTGTCGCCACTGACACAAAAATGACGATTGGAAACAACAAAATCGCTCCACCAACACCAAATGTAATAATGGAAATTGGATCTAATCCAATGTTGGATTTTAGTCCATTCGCGTCTGTGCGGTAGACATTAGCAAAGTAGGAAGCTTGTCCCTGAGCTTTCGCCACATCATCACTCGCTGCCACTTCCTCGGCGCTCGCACCACGCACCATCATCAGCGCATCCGGGCTGGCGGTATATTTGCTAGGAAGTACGCCTAAGTATTTGGTGTTTTTACCGAAACGTGCCAAGATATTGTCATCAGGATACTGAGCAACCGCGTCAGCCAATGCCCGTGACAGATAGTATTCGCCAGGACCTGGCGTTTTCAACTTGGCAAATTGCGGCGACTTCGCTGTACCGTATATTGAGTAAGTCTGGATAAGCTGGCCATGCCATTTTGACGCATTACCAAGTCGTGCCACATTACTAATTCGTAGCGGTTCAACACCATTAATTGGTTGCTGGGAAGCCTCCTTGCGACTAGCTTGGTGTGCCGCCAGACTAATGGCTGAGCCCCCAGTACTACGTCCCATAATGCCATTGATACCAGCCATAAAGCCACACACCAGCACGATTCCCAGCGCCACCGCCGCCGTGGTCAATCCTAGACGTGCAAATGACTGGCGGCCAGACTTTTGCAGTAACATCCAACTAACGCTCATCAGACAATCCTCACATTAGTTTTATCAGCCCTCACCTGCGCCGGATGTACCGCTGCCTCAGCACCAGAAATCTGCCCGTCGCGAACGATAATTTCCCGGTCAGCGTAGGCAGCAATCGTTGGCTCGTGCGTCACCATGATGACTGTCGTGCCGTGCTCTTTGGCGGTTTTAATGAATAGCTCCATAACCTTTTCTGAATTCAAACTATCCAGTGAACCAGTCGGCTCGTCAGCAAACAGCACTTTTGGCTCAATCACCATGGCCCGGGCAATCGCCACGCGCTGCATTTGTCCACCCGACAACTCGCCGAGCATACTGTCAGCTTTATTACCCAGCTCAACCTTATTCAGCCATGTTTTCGCCTGCTGATAGGCTTCTTTACGCTTGACACCGTTAAGCAGTAGCGGCAACGCTACATTATCCAGCGCCGTCAACTCTGGCACCAGCTGTCCAAACTGAAAGACAAAGCCAAAGCTAGTGCGCCGCAATATGCTACGCTGATCATCGCTCAGTTTGTCAATCCGCCGGCCGTCAAAATCAATTTCGCCACTATCAACTTTGGTAATCGCCGCCAAGCTGTGTAGTAGCGTCGACTTACCAGATCCCGACGGACCCATAATCGCCAGCACCTCGCCCGCCTCGACATCCAGACTGACACCGCGCAGCGCCTGTGTTTGCCCGAACGACTTTGTAATTTTTTTAGTGCTAATTATTGGTTTGCTCATGCAAAATTTCCTCCTTTAGCCGCGTTAACCGCGAAATAGTTAATTCAATCCAGCGCAAATCCGCCTCCAAATGATACAGTGCATGATCAATCAGCAGCATGTCCGACAAATTACTATCACGCCGCTGCGCTGTCAGCTCGCGCATCCGTTGGATGTGCGCCTGCCGTTGATTATCCAAATACGGTGATGCATCGCCATCCTTCAGAATGGCTAGCACTGCTTTGATGTACATCGTCGCTTGTAGTTGTGGCGACGGTGCTTCTGGTGATTCCAGCCATGCTTGCAAATCTTGCTTGCCCTCATCGGTAATCTCATACCGAACCCTATCCGGCCCGCCTGATTCGCTGGTATCAGTAATTTCTTTGACTTTGTTGTCGCGTTTGAGCCGCGCCAGAGTTGAATATATCTGACCGGTTAAAATTGGCTTGTCCTTGCCAAAATAGCCGTCATATTTTTTCTTCAATTCATAGCCATAATTTGACTCTTCCGCTAAAAAACCTAACAGGGTATATTGAACGCTCATACTCTTACTATACACCCAGTGTTTAGTTATTGCAAGAGTTTTATACACTCAGTGTATAGTTTATGTTGGCGACTAGCTATCAGCCCTCTTGCCGTACGTTTTACCCCATCACAAATACCTCGCCGCCCAAAGGCGAGTAAACTGCACCAGAATGCATACTATTATGCAATTTTGACGTATAATGGATGCATGGTTCAATTTTGCCGAGTATACAACAAGCAGCAGTCCGTCAAGTCGGCCATGATAGGCGTTGGTAAAATTATCAGCTTACCGCCCTACTTACTACTGGCAATTGTCTTATTTGTGCTGTTTGCACTCATCATTTTCTTTGCCATCAACACCAATTTCTACGGTCCGCTGATGATGTCGCGACTACCAATATTAGACAAAATCTCTCTTCTCGGAACCATGTTTATTGATATATTCAAACAGGGCTTCAGCTCACTAAACGGCACGTTACTCCTTGTGGTGTCACTCCTCCAAGGACTGTCAATCACTGTCGTCATTTTCACTGCCAAGAAAAATAAGCGTAGTGAACAGTCGGTCACCAGGCAAGTCGGACTCAGCGGCTTGGCCTCTGTGGCTGCTGCCATTGGCCTGGGCTGCGTCCCCTGCGGCACATCACTCATCCTGCCGCTTGTTGCCGTGTTCTTCTCAGGCGCTGCCGCTGCCACTGCCGCCACCGTCGCTGGCACCATCGTCCTGATTGTAGCCCTACTATTAAGCCTCTTTTCACTCTACAAGTCTGGACAAATTGCCTTTATATATACCGAATTAGCAAAACAGGAGGAACTATGAATCGACAAAAATCAGCGAGTATAGCAATCATTTGGATTATTTCAGGCATTTTGATTACAGCAATCGTCGCATTGTTTATCTACGGCATCGTTAATCGTCCACCAAATCGCCACGTTGGTGACGGCAAGCCGTGGAATGAAAAGATGTCGCAAGGCTCTAGCGAAGCTAAACATGTGTTCGTTGACTACACTGACTATTTCTGCTCATTCTGTGCCGAGGTTGAAGCAGCCACCAACGCTGATTTCTTCAAAAATGAGTATCTCAAATCAGGCAAAGTTCGCTACGAACACCGCGTGGTGACGCTGCTCAAAGAAGTTACCGACAACACAGAAACTGGCGCTCACGCTGCCTTTTGCGCCGCCGACCAAGACAAATATTGGCAATACACGCACGACATCGTGCCGCGCATTAAACGTGACTATTTTGACAAAGGAATTGGTGTGAAAAACGTTGCTGTGCCGCAAAAAATTCCACCGCTGCCACTAGACTACTTCCTGGCGTCTGCTAAAAACATTGGTATGGATGAGGCGAAATTTACTGACTGTATGACCAAAAAACCGCACCAAAAAGAAATTGATGACAGCACCCAAAAAGCTCTTTCGCTTGGTGTGAGCGGCTTACCATATATGGTGATCAATGATTATGTTGCCAGTGGATTTGCTGGTGGCGAGAATGGGCTGAAGGCGATTTTGAAAGCCGGCGGAGTGAACTAATGTCTGCCAAAAAAATGCAAACAAAACCCCAAAAACCATCAAACAAACGACCGTCAATTCAGCCTCGCCGTGAGGCAAAAACCAACACGGCATCCTACAGTACATCCAGGCTGAGCAGTGCTTTATTCACCACCCTACTCTTGCTGGCAGTCGCCGCCATGGCAGCATTGTTTTATCTCCAATCGATACAACCACCCGCCCAGCGACCAACCGTTCTGGAAGATGAAAAATACTATTTCACCGATTCGCGCTATTCTGGCATTCGCTCCAAGTTCGTGACGCGCGACACCAAACGCGAAAAGGTCTCAATTGAATATCCAATCACCAGCAATCCCAAAATCAACAAACTCATCGCCCGAGCAATTGACCGCGCCGACAGTGATTTTCGCTACACCTCGTCGAGCACCATCACCTTTGACCGGCCAATGACCGAAACCATCAGCTACCAAGTTACGCACAATAATTCCGTGGCGCTGTCCATCATCGTCAACATCAAACAAGATACGCACGGCGCCCATCCAGTGGCACTGACGCTATTCTGGACCTTTGATAAAAATTCTGGTGAGGTGATTAGCTTGGATAATTTGACTGAAAAATCAGAGGAAGCTACCAAGGCAATTGTAGCGGCCGCTCAGCGCGACGTCGCACAAACCATTAAACAACGCCACCAACCAGAAGCAAATCTCGAGGAGATGATCACCAAAGAAACGTTGGCGAACTTTACCATCACCGACGATGGCAACACCTTAGCTTGGCCAATTGGACAAGCCTCCTTGCTGCCATCAGCCTACGGCGAGCTGACCATCAAAGTACCAGCCGCTGCCGTCGCCAAATACCTGCAAAATCCAACAGCTCAAAAACTGGCTAACTTCCCCAAGCCACCCGAGCCAAAGCCAGCACCAGCACCAGCGCCCGCTACGCCAGCACCTGCACCAACCACCGGCAACAAAGTGATTGCGTTGACGTTTGATGACGGACCGGGTCCATACACCGCGCACTTACTGGACATCTTGGATCAATATGGTGCTAAAGCGACGTTTTTCTTGATTGGTAGCAAAGTCTCCGGGCAAGCTAGCATCGTGCGCAGCATACAAGCGCGTGGTCATCAACTGGGTAATCACTCGTGGTCACATCCGGAACTACCTAAGCTATCAGTTGACCAAATTGCTGGTGAAATCGACCGCACCAACGAGGCCATCAGACAAGCCACTGGTATCAAACCGAGCATCTTGCGCCCGCCTTATGGCGCCGTCAATGGTGTGGTTTTGGAGCAACTTCGGACGCGTGGCATGTCGTCAATCTTATGGTCGGTTGACACGCGGGACTGGGCTGATCGCAATAGCCAAATTGTCTGTTCACGTGCCGTCGCTGGCGCTCGTCCTGGAGCCGTCATCTTGATGCATGACATTCACCAAACTTCCGTCAATGCCGTGCCATGTATCCTCAGCTCACTGAAGCAGCAGGGGTATTCATTTGTGACGATACAGCGGTTACATTAGTCCACCTGATCAATCTCAAATATCTTGTATTTCGAGGTTGCACCGCGCACCAATTTTACCTTTGAAGGTGCCACGCCGAGATGCTTTGCTAGTAGTTTCGCCGCCGCTAGATTCGCCCGCCCCTCAATGGCTGGCGCCTTGGTGTAGATCGTCAGCAAACCATCATCGTTCGGGACGACTTCTTCGCGGTGGCGGGAGTTGGGCTTGAGATGGGCGGAGATTTTCATAATTCAATAATCATTACCCTTAAAACGACATCGCCTCCAACTCCCGTGGTAAAATCTCCTGCACTTCTACCGAACCGACCACCAAGTGGTAACCATGCAAGTTTGGCGGTAAGTCGTGCCTAGCTGAACCCCAATGAAATGGCTGATTTACACTAAAATAATCGAGCAGTTCTGCATTCAAAAAATGCTCGCGCGGCAGATCCACCGAACCGTCCTGAGTGACGACCAGCGCTATCGATAAGCCAGCCGTTACACCACCTTCGTTTTTAGCATACGCCGCCGTCACCAGATGAATCATTGGCTCAAATTTCAGCACAGACTGATCGCTCGCCTCCACCTGCGCCTGACCGCGACAAGCTAACTGCTGATTGATTTTTGTTGTTAATTCGTCAACACTCGACTTACCGTCGCCGGCGCGGCAATAATCACAACCATCTGCCGCCTCGACATATTCCAATAGCAAATCCATATCGACGTCAGTGTCCTTAACGCCATGCCGTGACAGTTGCGCCACCATTTCATGCAGCGCGCCCAGCAAACTATAGTCATTGGCATTCCTGGCAGCGTCACCAATGCGGATGATGGCGCGAGCGACGGTAATGGTTTTGTTTGGCTTGTTCATATATTCTCCCGAGGGTATCTCGCAGCTCTTTATCGACATACCTACACCCGCCAATCATCGGGAGTTGACTTAGTATAATCATACATACCAATCGTCTCGAAGTGTTTTTTGGCACAAGCAATTTTATGCAGTTCATTTTCACGCTCACCGCCATTCTTCGTCTCACGCACCATATATACTTTTTCTACGCCATTGACTTCTTTGACAATTGCCCAATCTGGATTGTAGTCACCAACTGGCGTTGGTATCGTAAACTTCGACGGCAGCTTGAGGAATAGTTTGATATCTTCACGACTGTCCAAATATTCGGCAAACTTTTGTTCAGTCGCCGAATCTAGCACCAATCTATCTGTCACTGTTTTTTGTTGATTCTTAACTTGATACAGTCGATCAATAAAACGTTCGACTTCTTCATCACTATCTTTTTGGAAATTGCGAAGTTCATAATTACGCTCACCCATCTTTTCATACTCAACGCCGTCTACCACAACCTGCGCCAGTACCGACTTAATTGCACTCTTCACCATTTGCACATAGTCGTAAGGGTTTTTCAAGAATTCATGTAGCCGACCACTACCAATCAAAATGTCAACAATTGTTCGTCGAGTGAGACCAGTGCTATCCTGTAATTCAGAGATGATATCCGGCAGTTCAAACGTTCCCGCCAAGTCACGGGTTGCTTCACCTACCATACCATCGTTATGAACGCCGCCACGCTTCAAAAGCACTCTATGCCTTTTCACCTCAATTCTTAACGGCTTAAGCTCAGGCTTGGATTTAATGGCGCCAATGGCCGCCATAATAATCTGGCCGTTATCAAATGCCACACGGTACGTCGTCTTGTGCGAGATTCGCTTCCATAATTCCTCAAGTAGCGGACTATACAAGACTTCCTTGTTTGGACAAATCTTCTCTTTTTTACGCGCATCCTTAACAAATTTATCAATTTTACAACCCTCAATAATATCCACCACCTCGGCATGATATTTTTGCAGATCACCAGGTAAATCAAGCGTAAAGCCAATATTATTTGGCGTGAAATTCGCCAACACCCGACCCTCGTCATCAATCATACTGCGACGCCGCAAACACTCCCAGACCTCATTTGATTTCTGATGTCCCAATGTACTGTTTGGATCGTCATGTACTGGTATCCGCGCAAATTCACTACGCCGCACAAAACCAATCTTAACACCAGCTTTCTTATATTCCTTTTGTAAATTATTAGCAAAATCACGATACGATTCATTGGCTACTACCATCAACTGATTGATCTGTTCGTCAAACACTCGTGTACCGTCCTGACGCACTGGCAAGCGCAAGCCTCGCCCAATCGTCTGTCTACGATCATTTTCACTGCCGCTCTCGCGCATCATACAAATTTGAAATACGTTCGGATTATCCCAACCCTCTTTCAGTGCCGAGTGGCTAAAAATAAACCGCACTGGATTTGCCTGATCGAGCAGTTTTTCTTTGCCTTTCATGATTAGGTCATAAGCCGACTCGTCCTGTGCATTGCCTTTGCCCTCTTTGCTGTCGACAAAGCTCGTTTTGCCGCCCTTACGCATCTCAGCAAAATATGCTTTTCGAACTTCACTTGAATCTTCAGGCATGATATCTTCGTAAAAACGGCTCTTTCTTCGCTCTTCCTGGTACAATTCATCAAACCAACGCGCAAATTTTCCGTCAACCATATTACCGTCAGCATCATATTCCAAATAACTTGCCACCTTATCAACAAAAAATAGACTCAATACCTTAATTCCTTGATCGCGCAGTAAATATTCTCGCTTAATATGCTCGGCAATAGTCACGCGAATCATTTCGCGCATAACTTGATCTTCGTTACCGCCCCAATTTTCACCAAGCATCAGGACTCCTTGCGACCCAACCTCCACACTCGCTGGAACCGTCGAAATTTCATTGATGGTATAACCTTCGTAAATACTGTTACCAGTGCGAATATCCAGTTTGTCGTGATGATTAACCCATAGTGGTTTTCGACCAACATTGCCATTTTTATCGCGAACCAACACTTCGACATAAGCTTGAAGCTTCGGCGTATTGCGCACATCGATGAGTTTGATATACGGCTTAGCATCACTGCCCTCTTGCCGAGCATTCGCCACCACGATGCTTTTCACCAACTTCTCTCGGTGAGCATCAACTGGATCGAGCCGATACATCATGTTGTATTCGTGAGTATGCGTGGCGCTATAACGTAATGTACATATTGGGTTCAGGTCATTAATCGCGCTCGTCGACAGTTCACTCTCCATATTTTGCGGCTCATCCATAATGACAATCGGATTAACGGCGGCCAGATATTCAATTGGGGCAATACCATTTAGCTTGTCGCGTTCTTGATGAATCACTCGCGTGTTCTTATTACCGCGAATTGCATCAATTGTCATAACCATAAACTGCGTCATAGTGCTAGTAGCATAACTCTGTACCACCTCTGGATTTTTGCCGTCGTACACCGACGCTTCGTACGGACTATACCCCATCTCACGCGTGAAATGTTCACGCATGCCATCGAGACTACTTTTCACGCCCTCTTTGATGGCAATGCTCGGCACGATGATAATGAACTTTGAAAAACCATATAATTTCGCCATTTCCAGCGCTGTACGCAAGTATACGTACGTCTTGCCAGTGCCAGTTTCCATCTCCACGGAAAAGTTCATGCCGTCCAATTCTTTAACCGGAGCGATGCCGTTGTCGTTTTGAATTGACCGAACATTCTCCAAAATAGCATCGTCATCAAGCAGCAAATTATTGCCAATTGCACCAATTTCGTCGAACAGCCCGACCTGGGCACCGCGCACCGATCGCGACCGCAAAACTGCATCAAACGCGTCGGCACTGTCAGGCTGACCTTCAAAAACACTAGTGATAGAACTGATAGCTTGTAACTGGAACAGCTGACTGGAATCGTATTTAATTTTCATGAGGCGTTATCCAGTCTATTATCTTTTAACCCATCAAGTGTTATCATACGACGCCTATCCCTTGAATCAATCTCCTTAAGAGTTTTCTTCATCGGCTTAGCGATTAGATTGTTATACACAAGCTTCAGCACATCATCTACACACTCTCCAAATTCTTCAGCACGCTCGATATTATCATACGTGTCATCCTTAAGCCAATCATATTGTAGAGTGGTTATATCCTCTATCTCCAACTTCGTCCATTTATTTTGTATCTTTTGCATTGAAATATTTAAATCATGATACACAAGCCATAGTGCGTTATAAGCCTTGGAATTGCTGCCAAAATCAGCTCCACTCATATCTAACATCCTAGTTAGGTCAAGCGCGTTAGCTAAGAGTTTATGTGAGTTATCTAGGATACTCTTGGTAGATTCAGCCCATTCTTTGGCTAGTTGACGTTTTCGTTCATCTGAAGCAGCTTCACCCTGGAAACCACCTAAACCGTGCCACTCATTCAGCAATTCTGCAGTACGATCAATATGAAATCTTAAGCCAGTAGTGTAACTAGAGTTCTTCTTAATGATGCTATTCACCTGGTTTAGAATATCTTTATAAATGTCATAATTGGTCGACATTATTGATTCCTGGATGGCTTGATCTCTTGCAGTCTTACTAGCTTCCTTCCAACCTCGCCAAGTCATAAAAACAGCGACAAATGCAGCGATTGCAGTAGCAACCTGCGACATATCAATTATTAACTTCCAAGTATCCATATTCTACGCCGTCCACAATTCTACATCATAGCTTTTACAAGTCTGGACCAGATTGGTTTTGAGCTGATTGTCGCCCTGGAAGGCGTCATCGAGAATGACAAATTTACTTGGAGCAAGGTCGGTGATAATAGTGCGTAATTGCTCCAAAGCTGGCTTAACATGCTCATTGAGATATAGCACTGGTTGGCCATCTGACGAATCGCCCTCAGTCACAACTTGATGCACATGAATTCCATCGACGTCGACGGTTTTAGTCCGCGTAGTCAGCGGCAGGCCCATTTTCAAAAGCACTTCCACCAGCAAATCTTCCTCGCTGGCATTGTCATTACTACTTTCACGCATCAGGTTCAGGCGTACCTGCAGTTCTGTCAAATCGCCCGTCGGCGTACTTTGCCACTTAGTAAAATTAGTGTCAGCTAGTTTGTAAGTGCGATATCCAACGTCCAGCGGGGTATCACGCTCAGCCAGCTTGTCAGCAAAGTCAGCCTTGATCTTTTCGCCCGCCCGGTTGATGCGTTCACGAGCAATATCACTAATCTTTTTGTAGCCAGCCTTGAACGCCTCGCTCTTTTCATCGGTCGGCTCAGGCAGCTGCACCATAATGTGCTTACGATTACCACCATCTTCGGCATTGAGTTGCATGACGGCATGAGCGGTGGTGGCAGAGCCCGCGAAGAAGTCGAGAATGATACCGTCTCCTTGTAGTCCAATCATTGCCAAAAAGTAAATTAATGTCATCGGTTTTGGAAAATCAAACAATTTAGGATTAAGATTTATTTTTGCTATATCACTAGATCCATGCGTAGTATTTATGTCGGTAATAACATCCTTAACTGTAGTGTCTCCAATGTCGCGGACTTTTGTATATATCTTAAAATTGTCGCCTACTTTTACAAATTCTAGGTTGTAAGATTCAGATATAACTTTATCTCTACTCCATCTATACGCATGGTATTTATTGGTTCCGTTATTATTAAGTTTGGGACTAATTTTTACATAGCCATCAAGCTGAGGTACTACATTAACATCAAATGTCTTTATATCGTTGGTATCAGGATTATAAAAAATATCAAACACAAGATTAGGGCGCGTCTCTTCATTGAATGCGGAATTAGAGTTATACAGCTCATTCTTCAATACATAGTCACCATATTTATCTGACTGAACCTTATAATCAAATCCTTTATATACTGACGGCATAGCTCTCTTTAGTCGTTCTGCATTAGCCCGAAATTCATTTACGAGGCTTATTTTACGAGCAAAACAAACTATATACTCATATGTACGGGCAGCACCATGGCCAGATATCTGCCTACCCTTTAGGTTATTCACCCAGGTAAACGTGTTGACATAATTTGCTTCGCCAAAGATCTCCAGCAGTAATTTCAATAGGTTATCATATTCATGGCCATCAATCGAAATAAATATCACCCCGTCATCCGTCAACAAATTGCGTGCCAGCTTCAAACGCGGATACATCATATTCAGCCAGTTGCTGTGATAACGGCCGGCGGTTTCAGTGTTGGTACTAATCTTTTTGTTACCCTCGTCCACCTGCTGGCTAAACTCCAGGTAGTTTTGCAAACCTTCCTTGAAATTATCCGGATAGACAAAGTCTTTGCCAGTATTGTATGGCGGATCGATGTAAATCATCTTGATACTGTTGTGATACTGTTTTTGCAATACTTTTAGCACCTCGAGGTTATCGCCCTCGATGAAAATGTTGTTGGTCGTATCCCAATCCTTACTCTCATCCTTGGCAGGTCGGAGCGTCGCGGTCGTCGGCTCTTGTGCCGCCCGAAGCGCCTGCTTCTTGCCCGGCCAAAACAACCCAAACCGCTCATTCGGCTCGCCAGCATCTTCCGCCAGCAGCTCCTTCAACTTGACGACATCCACCTTACCATCCGCAATCACCTCCGGAACCAGCTCCTCCAGCTTTTTGGCTAGGTCGGTGCGGAAGTTGGGAGAAGTGGATGGTAATTGATTTAAGTTTTGATTTTCATGATTCTGCATATATTTTATTCCTAATACCTCTATTTATCACTTATCTCGTATTATATCAATTTTTGCGATGCTTTTCTGCATACTCATGTATCAACCTACGGGCCTGATGCTTATTAACCTGTAGTAAAAACTGCAATCTACCCCTTAGTTTATCAGACGGTCTAGTTGAACGTTTAACCTGCCTCCGCAGACGAGAGAGCTTACTATGTCCAACTGTCAATCTACCGTCGTTAGAGATTATTACACCAGTAACACTCCGTCCTTTTTGTCCTTTTTTCACTATTCCACTGTCCTTATCAGGATTAATTCTGTAGTGCGTAGAGTTTAGTATATGGTTAATTGTCGATCTATGCCTACACAGTTTGTCGTATGGGCCGGATATAGTGATATCATCAACCCAAATTGAAAATTTTAGCCCGTTTTCTCTACAATAATCATCAACTGCACACGACATCTTCTCAACCGCAAATATAGCTATACTCATGCTGGTTGGTGAACCTTGCGGAACGTGCACCCCGTGTTGAGAATTCTCAAAAGTAGTCAAGTGTGCAAGAATATTAGCAGCTTCTTCACAATAATTAAGTTGGTATCGAAATATATGAAAGACGTCGGCATATTTGATAGAAGGAAAGAAGTCTTTAATGTCATACTTCATAAGAGCAGGCGCGGAGGCATGATATTTTGCATTATCAACGACAGAATATCCCTTTCTGCCACCCATTACTCCATATGGTAGCCTCTCCATCTGTGGCTGTAAGACCGTGATGTTAATTTTTTTAAGAACTCTTTTAAGATATCCATGAGGAGGCTCAATGGTTCTAATCTTAACCCGACCTCCAGCCGTAATTTTCTTTTTTTCGAACGGTACATAATAAGACTGTCTGTCGGCCAGCAGAGCCAAGAGTTCTTCCTTAGGAATTTTAAGGATATCCCTACACAATTTTGTAGTTGTAATACACTTCTGGTTCACCATGATTCACCATTAATTATTGGGTGTTAATAGCAAGTCATGGTGCTCTACCTATTTCATAAACATGAAGATCAGTAGAGCTAGTGTAGTGCTGTCGATCTGAATGGTCAGATATTTACAATCAACAATTAAGCTATTGACTTGAATTGTTAGATTTTCACAGCTGATTGCTAACATACCTTCTCCTTTCCTTTAGTTCGGCTATTTCGCCGCTGCGCATTTACGAAAAGCAAAACTAAAGAGTAGACAAATAGCCAACACTACACAACCAGGAGGCCATCCGCCAACTGAGGATAACGCTGCGCACCTTTAATAGGTAAACTTAATTATTCCACATCAGCGTGTGCCAGGCCCGTTATGGCATCAATGACGCCGGCGTAAACGCCAACAAGCTCTTCGCAATAACGCAACAAGAAAAGGTTAGGAATGTACAGGACAGATTTGGCACAACATACCGTACCTGTCTCAATTGATATTATACCACAACAACCTCAATGACCGCACGAACCAGCACACCCTTCTATAACAAAAACTAAAGCGAAAGGCTTATAAAAACACTCTCCAGAATATAGCAAATTTGGAGAATGCTTTTTATCGTTAAAGAAATAAGCAGCGACCACAAGACAAAGAAACCTGTCAATAGTTTTTTGATAAAAAGCGTATTCAATTTTTACAGATGTAAGCTGTGGATAAAATACGCTTATGCTATTGACAAAATACCGAAACTATTGACTTAATTATAATCCTATGCTATACTAGTTGTGTTAACGTGCCAGGTTGTATCGATTAACACTGAAAGCGTCCTCAAGGGCGCTTTTTGCGTGTGAAATAAGTTACAATCGACGGGTAGAGTTACCATACTTCTTCTGTAAGTCGCGTTTTGTGTACGGCTCATCTATGTAGTACGCGGTAATAATCATTCTTTTTTGACCAATAACGATATTCCTTTCATCTTTCGGGCGAATAACTACAACGAAGTCGAGATCTGCAAGCCATAAATAAAGCGTAGCGCCCTTAGGAGTTTCGGACCAAAAAGCCGTGACCTCGGGTGCAGTATAATTCTCGAGGATAGCTCGTACCCATGGTAACTTTTTAGCTCTGTCGTAGTCAATCGTACGCTCCTTAGCGCCGCGCGTTACTATATGAGTGAATCCATGTGGGTATTTACCCTCCCATATAGACCTATCTGGAATACTGTTGACATAAACCGGTGCATCATCGACCACGCATACACTGCCGTCTATAAAGTCTCTCTTGTAAAGAGCATACAGCTCATCTATGTCCTCTTGCAAAGAACGGTTAAGTCTTAGTTCATCTGGTAGCCAATCTGGATACATCTATCTTTTTGGCTTCCATTTGAGTATGTTTATTTTTTCCGAGCTATAGGGAGTACCGCAAGTTAACTTTTGCCCAGAACGCTGTTCTATGTGCGCTATAAGTTCTTTTTTTGCATCTGATTTTTGCTCTTCCTGCGGCTTATTTGCATACATAACTGCGCCAGTTAATATATCAGATAGCTGCAGTCCAACAACCTCATGCGACCTTACGGGCTGTGCACTCAGTGATTTACTGTTCAGACTAGATGTATTATTAAGATAGCCTGCAAGCTTAGTAGTCCTTATACCAGACCAAGCATCTTTATAATCAAGAAAAAGGCGCATATCACCATATCTTTTTTCTGCAATAGTCCTGACAAGGATATAGGTCATTGAATAATAAAAGTCATCTCGAGTTTTATTATAGGTTTCATAATCAATAATTGATTTATCGATAACTACTGCTCGATAATTTACCTGTTCAACAGCAAAGAATACATCGACCAACTCTTTGTAATAATCAAGCTTCGCTGGACTTACTTTCGTCCATTTAATCTCTCTATGCGAAGCTATATTGTGCTTCTTTTTAACTGTTCTGATCGCATCGGTAAACAGAGAAAGCTGAGGGACACTAATCCAAAGCGCGCCGAGCACCATAGTATTACTGCTCGGATCATCAGTATGACCAGATTCGTCTATATATACATTGGTTGCGCTCAAAAGCGTTTCTATATTCTCCATATCTATATTATACAATATTCGCTTATGGATTAACTCCGCAGACTGACTTACCGTGAAAATCACCAGCTTTTTACCATTTTTCACGGTAAGTTGCTTATTCTATGGTAAATTCTATGGTAAATAACCTCTCGGTAATTACCCCGCCCTCAGACGCTTGTTGTGCTAGAGATATTTTATCGGATATTTGCTCGTCCATGCTGTCTTCAAGGTCATACTTCTCGCGGTTGAGGGCGCGGACTTTTTTGCGCAAAACTTGGACTTCGCTGGCAATTTTTAGACGAGAGGCGGCGTCGCCCGCTTGGCGCTCTTGTTTTTGCAAGTCTCTGATTTTAGCGTCAAGCTTATCGACTTTCATTTCGTATTCAACAATTTTGTCTTTATATTGACGCTCTAGCAGATCTTTTTTGTCGAGATAAACCTCAGTATTTCGGCCCTTGACTTCTTCTTGGCGTTCGGCGATCTGCTTAGCCAGGTGATTTTGCAACACTTCACCTGGAGGGACTTTCCTGTGATTGACACTGGTAACACATAAATCAAGTATCTTACGGCAAGTCTCTGTGTCGAGCAGTACACTATCGTCTGTCTGTGCTGATGCCAAAATGTAACTTTCGCTCATGTCTGACGAATCTATTTTCATCGGAAAGGTTACTTGCTCGACAATCATTGTTGCCCGCACGCCAACTAGCTTTTTCACCTCAGAAGCGACTCGATCAGATTGACCAATATCAAAGATAAGTTCTGCTGGAGGTGTTTGCGCAGTCTTTGCACTGTGACGTACGTATTCAGCTAAATCATCGGCGTATTTATACTGCCTGGCATGCGGTAAGCGTTCAGTTTTATAGAAATATGTTCCGCATTCGATATCCTTTTTTGGTGCAGTTTTTAGATCAAAAACATGTTCGTTTTCAAATGACGCCTTGTCGCGCAATATATACCGCGTTAAGCCCATAAATAATCGCTCAAATCGCGTAAAAGCTTCTTCGGCTTGTTCGTCATAACGACGAAAACGATCCTGTACGTGAGGATCAAGTCCTTCAAAAATCCGGGTACGCGCCGCTTGTTGCTCAGTATCAATTTCTGACTTAAATTCTTCTTGCAGCTTTTCAAACCGTTGGCTAATCTCATCATCGGTGCGACAGGTATTCAAGATATCGCTAATTTTCTTCTCAAAGTCGAGTCCACTTTCAATCGCACCAAGCACATCATTACTAGCACCAAACGTGCTTTTAAATAAACTGAATTTATCAGTCAACAGTTCAAGAATACGCTGCTCGGCGACATTACCTTGATTGCTAAAATTCACCACAACAACATCATATTTCTGCCCCATGCGGTGGACACGCCCAATTCGCTGCTCAACGCGCTGCGGATTCCATGGCAGGTCATAGTTGATTAGCATGGAGCAAAACTGCAGATTGATACCCTCGCTAGCTGCTTCGGTGGCGATCATAACCTGCATTTCGGATTCTTTGAATTTATCAATTAATGCCTTGCGGCGATCTGCTGATTCTATGCCGGTGACGACATCGGAATCTTCATTATCCGCCAACCATTGGCGATAAATCTCGGTACTTTCCGGCGAGTTATTTTGTCCATTGAATAACACTATTTTTCCGTCATAGCCCTGCTTTTTTAGCGTTTTAGCAATGTAGTTTTGCGTCAAGGTTGACTCAGTAAAAATGATTGCTTTGCGAGCAGCTTTTGATTCCAGCGCATTAAAGCCGACATTGATCGCCTCGACCAATTTTTCGGCTTTGACATTTTCTTTGATTGAATCGGCAAAGTCGGCGTATGATTTTAGTTCGTCGATTTCAGCCTGAAACTCGGCGCGCTCTTTGGCCGATTTGATTATATAGTCATCATAAGCACCAGTTTCCTCAAAAGCCTCAATCTCTTCGTCATTCAGATCACCCAGCTCGTCAATCAAGCCACCACGGTTATCACGAACCTTACCCGTAGCATACTCTTCCTCCATGCGCCGTACGATATTTCGAAGTGTACTAGCAACCGCGAACGTGGACGAGCCAAGACGCTTGCGAAGAATCAGCGCTGACAAGTGACGCTGCGAAGATGCAAAGGCATACAGTTTATCGCGATGCAAATATTCGTCCACCAGCTCATATAATTTTTGCTCGTCGCCCGACGGCTCAAAACAAACAGTTTTAGCAATGCGATCAGTATATTTAATATATTTCTTGACTTCTGAGCGTAAAGTGCGTTTGGCGATTTTGCTCATGCGCGAGCGAAGATCATCGAGTGCAAACGGATGATTTGACTTAATATAGCGTTGGCGAAAAACATCAAGTTTATAAAAATATTTAGGGTCAACAACCGACACTAAGCCGTACAGTTCTTCAAGCCGATTTTGTAACGGCGTGGCTGTGAGAAGTAGCGATTTTTCGGAACCTTTGGCGATATCAGAGACCGCACTAGCGATACCCTTTTGGTTGTTATAGAAATTTCTTAACTTATGTGCCTCATCAAGAACCAATAAATTCCAACCATTCGATAGCTTTTCTGAATGGCGATTTGCAAATTCGTAAGAACAGATATAAATACCATCTTTCTCAATAGTTCTTTTTGACTTAATCCATTTAGCATCGACAACAGTCGCCGGTAAATTAAACTTTTCCTGCAGTTCCTGCGCCCACTGCTGACGCAAACTTGATGGCGTAATAATCAGAATCTTTCGTTTGCGTTCCGAGTAGTATTGCATAATAACGATCCCCGCCTCAATGGTTTTACCGAGGCCGACTTCATCCGCCAAGATAATACCGCGAGCCATTGGCGAATTCAATGCAAACAGCGCCGCGTCAATTTGGTGCGGTGTCGGGATAATCTGAGCATCAAACATCAGGCCCGACAACTTAGCAACGTCATCGTTAGCATAGACGCGCTCAAGCTCATGGGCAATATATTTCGCCTGATAATCAGAGGTAATCATCAAGACTATTATAACATTTATCTAGTCGATGACTCGGGAGGATTGCTTGGTGATTAACAGATGAGATATAAGAGGTATGCCAAGCAACTCGCCGGCACGTTTGAGCCGATTGGTCGTTTCTATGTCAGCCTGGCTTGGTCTCATACTCCCGCTCGGATGATTATGCGCCACGATGATCGAGGCCGCGCGGTCGGCGATAGCGTCGGCGAAGACCTCGCGCGGGTGCACTAAGCTGGCAGTTAGCGTGCCGATGGTCACCACCCGCTTGGCAATCAAGCGATTCGCGCCGTCCAGCGTCAGACAGACAAAATATTCCTGCTTTTTGTCGCGAATGTCGGCCAGTAGCTCGACGGCCTTTTCTGGGCTATCGATGATTGGCTGGTCGCTGTCCAGCAAGTACCGCTGCGCCAGCTCCAAACTCGCCAGAATCACCGGGATTTTCGCTTCGCCCAAACCAACCACGCTACGCAGATCATCATACAAAACATCACCACCTTTTTGACGCAAAATTTTCAGCACTTCGCGTGCAATTTTACCGACATCCGCCTGTCTATTACCGCTACCAATCACCGCCATCAGCAGCTCCAAGTCGCTCAGCCGCGCCGTACCGTAACGCGCCAATTTCTCGCGTGGACGATCATCAGGACGGCGATCATGCATTTTCATCATACACCCCACACCTTCATCAATAACGTCACGGTTACCACCGCCCCAGCAACATAATTCAGCCACAAGAAACGTCGCCAGCCGGCCCGTGCATTCGCTGAATCTTTATCATGAATTCGCACGAACGGCAGCAGGTTAATAATATATAAGCCGCCTGCGACTGCCACTGGCCATGCCGCCACGCCCAGGCACGCCACCAACCCGACCGCTGCCGCGTACAGCACTATCGCCAGCCACACCGTCGCCCGCGCACCAAACACCGTGGCAATGGAGCGAATATTGGCTTCACGGTCAGGAATAATATCCTGCACCGCACCAAACGCCTGACTAGCCATACCCCAGCAGAAAAACGCGACAGCCACCAACCACCCCGCTTGTGTCGTGCCGACCAACGAATAGGCATAGAGTAATGGACCGACAAAATGTAGGCTCGACGTCACCGAATCCAACAGTGGCACTTCCTTAAACCGCAGCCCCTTCGCACTATATGCCACCACAAAAAACAACACCGCTGCCAGCACCGACGCACTTTGCCAATTACTCAGAAACACCAACGCCACCACAAACGGCAGGCATGATAGCACCGCCGACCACACGATCAACCGATGATACTTCCGTGGTGTCACCGCTCCCTCTACGCCGCCCTTGCGGGGATTTCGCATATCCGATTCATAGTCACACACGTCATTGATGCCGTACATCAGCAGATTGTACGGGCTGAGGAAGAATAGCGTACCAATAATCAGCCGTGCATCAACCACCCCGCCCATTACCACATAGCCCGCCGCAAACGGATAGGCCGTGTTCACCCACGACAGCGGCCGCGAGGTCATAAATAGTACCTTACACTTTTCTTTCACGATCCAGCCCCTTCCAAATCGCTGGCACAACTAGGCCGGCCAGTAGTGCATAAAACAAATCTTCAATCGGCGCTAACCCCACGCGTATGCCCAAAATTTTATCCGCAGGATAGGTAAACATGCCCAGGTAAATCAGTAGTGAATCAAACACAATCGTCGTCACCAGCAGTACCGCTAGCGTCGCCCACACCACACGGCCAAATGTCAATAATTTCCACCATGCCAGCACACCCAGCACCGTCGTCAAAAACAGTAGATTGAGTACTATATATGTCGCCATCGCTTTACTCCTGCCCGGTAAATTACCAGGCTAAAATAGCTCAAAAATAGCAAGAAGAACAATTCTTCCAGCGGAAATTCTGGGAATAAGTACACGCCCAACATGTATGGCGAATGCCCGCTGAGAAAGATGCCGAGCGAAATACCACAAATATCCCACACGATAAACACGCTGGTCATAATGAGCACCGTTAATACCGTACGGCGAGCATCATACCAGTAAGCTAGCCTATACCGCCAGTCCAGCACTATCATACCCGCAAAACTAAATATAATTCCCGCTAAGTACAGCCAACTCATATATCCTCCTTCGTGAGCGGTCCACGGCGGCGGTTTCCTGTGATGCGCTTGTAGGTCAGCTGGGCGCTAATCAGGCACATCGGCAAACCGATTCCCGGCAATGTTCCCGCGCCAACATAATACAGATTTGACACTTTTTTGCTGCGATTACGCGTACGGAACATAACGCTTTGGCTGAGCAAGTGCGACTCGCCACCAAAGGCGTTGTACTGCCAGGCATTAAATTGCTCACTAAACTGCTCTGGGCTGTAGATAAGCCGAGAAACAATTCGCTTTGGTAAATCTGATTCGCCGCTCATCTCGGTAAGAATCTTGACGATCTTCTTCACACACGCCGCTTCTTGCTGTGGCGTCAGCGTCACGCCTGCTGGTAGTGGCAATAGCACAAACAGATTTTCATGCTCTGGCGGAGCGAGCGATGGGTCAGTTTTAGTTGGATTACACACATAAAGCGACGCATGTTCCGGCACGGTATGGGTTTCGTAAATCGCCGCAAAGTTTTCGCGCCACTTGTTCACAAAGTAGAGATTATGGTGCTGCAAATTTGGTAGCTTTCCTTTGATGCCCAGCGCAACTAGCAACGCGCCTGGCCCCGGCTGGCGTTTTTGCCAATACTTTTCGGGGTAGCTTTGGGCAGCTGGCGGCAATAATTTGGTTTCAGTATGATGAATATCAGCTGCCGAAATTACCAAGTCAGCCGCAATGCGTTCGCCATTCATCAGTTCAATACCTGTGGCCTGATGACCATCCAGCACAATCTGCTTCACCGGTGAGTTATAGTGATATGCCACGCCCAAACTTCTTCCCAACCGCTCCATGCTGTTCACCAATTCCAACATTCCACGCCGCGGATAATACACACCGCTTCGAAAATCGAGATGACTCATCAGGCTATAGACGGCTGGGGCTTGAAACGGGCTGGAACCCAAAAATACCATATGATATTCGAGCAATTGTTTAAGCCGAAGATCTCGAAACCAGCGGCTAACATGTGCGTCCAGTGTCCGCCACACTAGCGGCAACATGGTTGGTAGCTGGCGCAAAAGTGGCCACTGTAACACATCACTAACCCGCGTGAAATTATTATATAGCGCGTGCTTCACCGCCACCTCATATATCTGGCTACTGCGCGTGACATAGCGCTGCAATTTTTTGCCCGCACCAGGCTCAATGGCTTCAAAGGTTGTCATGTCTTTATCAACATCACCCTGAATGATCAGTGGATCATAGCCTTCGCTCCACACTTTGTAGCCGGGCGAAAATCGCACCAAGTCGAGCTCTGTTTTGGCTGATCGACCAAACAATTGATAATACTGCTCAAAAATCTCTGGCATCAAATACCATGACGGGCCAAGATCAAAGGTAAATCCGTTTTGCTTGACCACCTGAATCCGGCCACCGGCTGACGGGTTCTTCTCGTACACCGCCACCTCGTACCCTGCTTTCGCCAGCAAATTTGCCAGCGCCAGCCCGCCATATCCTGCGCCAATAATCACCGCTTTCTTCTTCATAATCCCACCGCTCCTCGCGCGAATAGTACAGACTTCACACTGTTCGGCACCCGAATGCGCCGCGCTTTAAGATCGGCAACTGATGCATTCTGCAGCCGCTGAAACAGTGCTTCATAATATATTACACTGGTATGCACTGCTCGGCGGGCAGTTGACGGAAGTTGCTGCACACTCGCTTTGGCTACGGCAAAATCCGCCGCAATATCCGCTTCGATGGTCCGCTTGCTGGCATCACTAAACGATAGGTAATCAACGCCCGGAAAATACATCCGCCCCAAAACTTCGTGATCTGCCTTCATGTCACGCAAAAAATTCACTTTTTGGTAGGCCGCACCCAAATGGCTGGCACCTTCACGCAACTGTTCATACTGAGCCGCATCGCCTTCAACGAACACCTTGAGACACATCAACCCCACCACTTCCGCCGAGCCGTAAATATAGCGTCGGTATGCCGCTTCATCATATTCCATGGTCGTAATATCCATCCGCATACTTGCAAAAAATGGGGAAATTAGCTCTCGCTCGATACCGTACTTTTGGGCCGTGAGAGCAAAAGCATGAACGATTGGATTGGTCGAATAGCCCTGCTTGCACGCCTGGTAAACCACTGCTTCAAAGTTGTCGAGCTGAGCCATCGCATCATCGCCACGGTACGTATCGACAATTTCATCCACTAGCCGCACCATGCCATAGATCGCGTAAATATGCGGCCGAATGCGTGACGCCAACAGCCAGCTGCTCGTCGAAAACGAAGTCGAGTAGCGCCGCATTAATCGCTCTGCCAGCTCATAGCTTACCTGCTGGTATAGCTCCATCAACAGCACCATCCTTGCATGATACTAATCATACCCTAATGATATACCAAACCATCCAATAAAACGACCATTTGCCAAACGTTATTTTCTGATAACGACAGGCGATGGTAATTGGACCTAGTTTTATTCTATACGGACATTGCTTGACAGTTGGATCTTCCGTCTGAGGGGTAGGCGTCTTATTATCAATCTGTATGGTCTTAGATCTACCAACATACCCGTCGGCTTTCATGCCTGTCACGGTAATCGTTCTCGTTGTTGATATATCTACATCAGTGATGTCAAGTTGTCGCTGCTCGCCAACAGCCCAGCCCAGATTATTGTCATCCAACCTGATCAACCAACGCGAAGACAGCTCGTCAACCGGTTGCCAATTGAGTCGAATTGTCGCCTTATTACCATTTCGTTCAATAATTTTTGCCGAAACCTGAGGTGCTCCAGGACCAACAGGTAAATTAGGTTTTATGCCAACTTTAACAGGTGCCGATATGTTTGACACCGTGTCGTTACTGGCACTTATTCGCACTTGCATGACGCCATCAAATTTTTCATTATAGACATGACTGGTGACTGGACTTGTTGTCGTTTGATCAATCTTGCCATCACCATTAAAATCCCATTCGTACTTTGTGATACTACCATCAACGACGTACGAATCACTGGCATCAAAGGTAATTTCCTGGCCAACCTCCGCATAATATTCACCTATTTTCAGTTTGGCATTCGGACGATTCTTGATTTTAGTTAAGGCTTTTGTTAATGCGCCAATTGTGTCATTCTCGCCGCCACTGACAACGACCTGGCCCGAGGTTTGTTTAGCGACATCTGCGTACGAATTCACCAGATGATGTTCCACAACCGGATACACATTTACTGGATCAATCTCCAGCGAGCGTTTAGCTACAGCCGCCACCGTTGAGCCGTCAACTCTATCCGGCTCGTGATAGCCAGCATCAGTCAACAGAATGATTGCTTTTGTCGCTCCCTTCTGCCACTTCATCTCATTCATCGCCACCATACTAGCATGCAACGCCGCCTCTGGTGTGTCACCACCACCATCAACTGAAATGCTATCAAGCTTGGTAAGCAGGTCGGTAGTATCCGATTGTAAATCTGATAATTTTTTAGCAGTATATTCATCACCAGCGTCACGATACACAACCAATCCAACTCGCCCGTTCATTTCTTTGATCTTCGAGCTATAATTTCTGATGAACGTTTTCATCTGATCAATATATGGACGCATCGACCCGGTGGTATCCAAAACAAACACTACGTCAGTTCCCGTCGTGCCCATATTATTATTTGAACGCTTGTCATTGATTATTGGACCGTCTTGCGGAGTAGACTGAATAGCCTTATTTAACCGAATAGCCGCCTCAAATACACCATCATCGATTGGCCCATTGGTATTAGCATACTTACCATGTCCATCCGTATCCCAAGCAAATTTTGAGCTACCGCATACATAATCATGACCGAGACACCATAGTCCAGTTTTTACATTATCTTCGTCTGGCAAAAACGGTTTTCGCGCACCAAGGGCACCGTTATCAACAAAACAATTAGCAATTTCCCGGCGATAGGTTGATAACTTTTTCTTAAAGCACGCTGGCGGCAGGATACCTTCACCCTCTGGCAAATATAATTTAGGATCGCCGAACAACATCGTAAAGACTATCTTCTGCTTGATGTCAGATGATATGCCAGGCAAGGTCTGTCCAACCACCTGCGCACCCTGTGAGTAACCTCCCAAAATGAAAAACTCTTTGGGACATTTGCGGTGGCGAGCAGTTAAATAGGTGTTCAATTCTGCGACACCTTGATTTACACTTTTGCCATAATCATGTTTCATACCACCACTCATCTTGGCGCCAATGGCGTTGCCATTCATAAGATCACTAACATTAACCGCCGGGTACTGGTTGCCGCCGTAACTTTCGCTGCCTAGTTCGTAGAAATTGAATTTGGATTTATCACCAATCCTAGACAATAACTGACTCCTAAATCGTGCCGCTTCACCTTTATCTTGACCAACCTCCTGACCAGAGCCTCTAGCAAATATCCCCGTAACCAGCGTACATTTATTATTAACATTCTCTGCCGCAGCATTAACGTTAAAAGCAACTAGATTGACAATTATAGCCGCTACAAGTGTATAGCTTATTACAGCTCGCTTCTTCATAAAGACTACCACCCCATCATCTTAATAATTAACAGTTCATACTTAAAATAATTTAATCAATATTATCAACAAATCCCCTTTCTCTTACCGTTAGTCCTATACTCGTCATATCATCACGACGTGAAACATTTATTCTATACTGATAGCCATTTCTTTTTCCACTAAATTCACAAACGTCAAGGTTCTTATCCTTACATCCATCCTCTATCTCCAGTAATTTATCGTTATTAGTAAACTTCTTAATATCATCATAGTTTATAAAATCCTTATATACCCATACTTTATACACTTCTGGACAGTTTCCCATCAAACATAAGAACTGTGGCGGAACTACTTCATACTTAGCCTGCTGCCACCCCTCAAGTGGCTTAAAACTGTCAGCCACCGCCTCAATATCTTTCGTACTACCTCGCCAGAGTACCAAACAAATCACTAGTCCAGCCAAGACTATCAAGCTGATAACTATATATGATACTATTTTCCTAATATTAATTTGTTTACCACTATTCATCTGGTCCTCCTTACAATCAAAAGACGCCCCAAAGGGCGCTTGAAAACTAAAATAATTTGCATATTGACTGGCGGTGCATAATCACAAACCATATGCGGTTATTATAGCTTATGGTTTTTATAATGTCTATTGTATGCTCAGCTTATTTTCGTTTGTGTTATAAACAACATGTACCGCCACCACTCCAACCAACTTCGTTAACCATGAAACGACGCTGGCGCTACCAGTGGTCGGGGTTTTACTGTCTTCCGGATTCAATCGACTATCATCCGTCCATAAGCCCAATGATGGATGATGTTTGACAATCAGGAAATCATCCGCGGCATTTACTTCGCTGTCATAACCATACCCATCAGCCACATCGTCAGTCATCAAATCATCTCGCTCGCTCAGTTCTGTTTCTGTCACCTCAGCCACCCTGTCAATGACAATAGACACTTCTTGCTCTTCAGACAAATCACCACTTTGTTCTGCGTCGCTACCGTCCATAACCATAGTCTCGGGCTCATCACTTCCAAGCCACAAGCCGTTTTCTTCCGGTGTTATCGTAATTACATTATCCTGCTTCTCACGAGGCAAACCATATTCCTCTGACATTTGTACCGGCGCCTTGTCTAATGTAGCATTAGACGCTGGTTCAATAGCTGATGAAACAGGAACCATACTCCGTTCCACCGGCTCATGGTCATCCTTGGTGATTTCGGGCACTGATATTACCTGGATATTATCCAACGGCTCCACAGGCTCAATTTCAATCTCATCAGCCACAAAAACTTCCGGCTCATCAATTTCTTCGCTTGCCACAATCGTCGCTTCCGTTAACGGCTCCGTTGTCACTGCCTCAGTCAAAGTCGCTTCTGGCTCCGCCACTGACGACTGTTCAACAAAGAATACCACATTCTCCTCGGCCCACACTTCTTCGTCACTATCACAGGAGCACCTCTCCATCACCGCATCGTCAAGCTGCTCAACTGGGGAAGTCGGCGTTTCATAAACCGTCTGATCCACTGCTACTTCCTGACCGCCACCCTGCAGTGGATCGGTCCAAAGTTCATCCTCATCAACAATAGTCTCGACAGGAATAACTGGAGTCGGTGCTTCTGGCTCGATTGCGGCATTCTCCGTCGGTACCACTTCCACCACCTCGTGCGCTACTGGCATATCAACAACAACAGGTTGTGTTGAGTTATGATCAACCGCGGGCTCCTCACCATATTCAACATAATCTTGAATTGGCAACGTCATGACTGCCGGCTGGTCAGGTTGCTCCTTTACTGGCACTGACACCTCCACCGCAACCACTTCTTTGGCAGGTGTTTCATGTTTCGCATCTTCCATCGGCACATTGACTGATGCGTCCGGCATCTGGACAGAGGGTTCCTGCTCAGTAGCTGGTGGTGCGCTCTTTTCTTCTGGCTTACTCACCATATGATAGCTATTGTCATAATCTCCTGCATGATCGACGGTGGTATTATCTGGTGGCGTTTCTCTTGATGGTATCTCAACCGGTGAAGTTGGTAATGAACTATCAACCGGCTTCACTGTTTCAGCTGACTTTGGCTCTTTTACCTCAATCTGCGGTGACGCTTGAATATCACTCACTACCATATCGGCAAAATCGTCACTTACCTTGTTCACATCCTTGACAGCAGGCGCGACTGGCTCAGCTTCAACTGCCATTGGCGTTGGCAAAACCACTGTGTCTTCCGGCGTTAATTGCTCGCTCATCTCAGCCAGTTCATCAAGAACAGGATTGGTAGCTTGTGGCTTTGCCGCATAATCATCTACTCCCGCATCCTTCACAACTTCAATGGTAGTCTCCGCTGCCTTAAAATCTTCCTCATCATGAACATTACTCGTCTGCTCTTTAGAGCCGTCATCTTCTGTTATATTTTCACCATCCAAAACCACCCCCATCACCTCAGGACTTGCCGTTTCCGACACCTCTTCAGTTTGACCCAAGTTGCCAGCCTCATCAGTTTCTGGCACCACCTGCGCCCAAACGATTTCACCTGGCGCTTCGTCCTCTCGGAGTAATTGCTCCAAGGTGCTCAGCTGCTCTTCGGGCTGAAGGTCATTATTTTTCTCCATCATTGCGGCTTGACGATCTTGACATAGCCCTAAATTGACACAACCAAGGCACGCCGCTGTACCAAAGTTTCGGCAACGCTCAGGATCAATCGGTGCAAAGTCTTCTTTTGTGTCGTCATCAGACATAGCAACATCAAGCTCCGCTTTACCACCAGCCACCGCCACCAAGTCAAACTGACTCACACCATCAGTCACCGCTTCATCAATACCAGACGAAAAATCCTCACCCTCACTACCATCTCTCAGCGACGAAAACACATCAAAACCATCACCGTCAATTCCTGTTGGTGATAATTCTACTGTAGTCGTCGCCCCAATCATTGCTCAAAAAATGTCTCCGTTGAAATATGTGATTCGTCGACGCCAGCGGCGGTTAGTTTTTGCCAAACATCGCGCACAAACGGCAAACTTCCGCAGACCAGAAAGTGCGCATCGTCCGGCGTTTCAGCGACGATTTTCGCCACCTCAAACCGCCCGTTCCGCCAGCCGTCTTTTTCCTCAATCTGCTGGCAAGTACTAAACTTATTGACCCGGATGGATGAGGCCGCTAACTCCTCTGAGAACACCATGTATTCTGGCGATTTTTGGCTCAAATAGAGAAAAGTCGGCTGCTTGGCGCCCGCCAAAATACTCCAAATCGGGCTGAGTCCACACCCCGCCGCGATGCCGACTAGCGGCCGCTCAGTCTGCGGATTGAAATCGCCGTATGCCCGGCTAATGTGCAGCCTATCACCAACCTGGCGCGAACACAAATAGCTCGAGAATTCGCCGCCCACATTTTTCACGGTAATCGACATCAATTCCTCATGCGGACGCGAGGAAATACTATACGCCTTACCTTCGCGCACCTGGCTACCCCCGATGAACACTGTGATATATTGCCCCGCCATAAAGTCAAACGGCCGCACAACATACAGCGTCGTCACCTCTGGGTTTTCCTGACGCACGCGCACAATTTCGACAGTTAGTGAATCACGCATTCTTCAACATACCTTTCCATTATTTTTTGGGCGGCTCTAAACTCTTCGTCGGTAAAGGTGTGGTAGTTGGCAAATTTTGGACTAATGGTGGTACCAGTGCGAAAATGTTGCAGAGCAAAGCGCTTGGCGCCTTTGACTAGCTCGCCAATCTTTTCAAAATCCGCTACCTCCAGCTGCTCGCGAACGATGGTCGTCCGAAATTCATGGCCGATCCCTGAGTCAATCATCAGCCGCACATTGTCTTTGATTGCCGCTAGATCAATCGGCCGGGCCGCAATCTCCACGTATTTTTCCAGCGGCCCCTTGACATCCATGGCGATGAAGTCAATCGTCCCCTCCTCGACCATACTGCGCACCATGTCAGGGTGTGTACCGTTGGTATCCAGCTTGACATCAAAACCGAGGCTCTTGATCATCCGGCACAGCACCGGCAAATCCTCGTTGACTGTCGGCTCGCCGCCAGAAATCACCACGCCGTCTAGTCGACCAATGCGCGATTTTAGGAATATCATCGCTTCCTCAACCGGGATGCTCGGCGCCAAGCGTTCGGGCAACACCAGCTCCGGATTATGGCAATAGCCGCAGCGCATATTACAGCCAGAGAGAAACAGCGCTGCCGCCACGTGTCCTGGATAGTCCACCAGCGACAGCTTCTGAATCCCGCCAATCGATACCTTAAGCTGGGACAGCGACGGTGTTGACTCGCTGGTGTTCGGCGGCATCGTCATAATGCTCCCTCATGTCAAATTCAGCTTGCTTGCCCTTGTTCCACTGGGACGTCGGACGCAAGAAACCAACCACGCGTGAGTAAATTTCAGTCGTTTCATTACAGCTTGGACAGGTTGGATGCTCACCAACCAAATAACCGTGATTCTTACAAATGCTGAAGCTTGGGCTGAAGGTGAAGTATGGCAGTTTGTAGTTTTCACAAATCGTTTTGACCAGTTTTTTCAGCGTCTGCGGATCATCCATGCGTTCACCCAGGAAGAAGTGAATCACTGTACCGCCCGTGTACTTAGTCTGCAAATTATCCTGCAAATCCATCAGTTCAAACAGGTCGTCAGTGTAGTTGACCGGCAAGTGGCTGGAGTTGGTGTAGAACGGATGTTTAACTTCCGCACCCAAACCATTGGCAAAGTGCGCTTGGTCAGGGAAGCTAGCCTTGTCGAGCTGCGCCAAGCGGTAGGTTGTACCCTCAGCTGGCGTTGCTTCTAGATTGTAGTTGTTGCCCGTTTCTTTCTGGTATTTCACCAAGCGGTCGCGCATAAAGTCAAGCGTTTTCTCGGCAAACGCCTGACCCTTTTCCGTGCCAATGTCAACACCCAGCAAGTTCAACGCCGCTTCGTTAGTGCCAATCAAACCGATGGTTGAAAAGTGATTTTTCCAGTATTGGTTAAATCGCTGCTTAATGTTGCGCAAGTAAAACTTAGTGTACGGATAAAGGTTAGCGTCAGTCAATCGCTCCAGGACCTTGCGCTTAGTCTCCAGACTATCTTTTGCCATATCCATGAGTTCGCCTAGGCCCTTGAAGAACTCTTTCTCATTCTTTGACTTCAGCGCCAAACGTGGCAAGTTGATCGTCACCACACCAACTGAACCAGTCATTGGGTTTGAGCCGAACAGTCCACCGCCGCGATATTCCAGCTGGCGATTATCGATGCGCAGGCGACAGCACATCGAGCGCGCGTCCTCTGGATCCATGTCAGAATTGATGAAGTTTGAGAAGTATGGAATGCCGTATTTAGCACTGGCCTCCCACAGGCTTTCAATCACTGGATTATCCCAGTTGAAATCCTTGGTGATATTAACCGTTGGGATTGGGAAGGTAAAGACTCGGCCGTTAGCATCACCCTCAGACAACACCTCTAGCAGCGCCTTATTCAGCATATTCATCTCTTCTTGATATTCGCCGTAAGTAGTGTCCTGCATTTCACCACCGATGATCACTGGATTGTCAGCCATGTGCTTTGGACACTCGAGATCAAGCGTAATATTGGTAAACGGTGTTTGGAAACCAACTCGTGTTGGCACATTGACGTTAAAGACGAATTCTTGCAGCGCCTGCTTCACCTCGTCGTAGTTCAATTTATCAGCGCGAATAAATGGCGCCAGCAGTGTATCAAAATCAGAGAATGCCTGAGCACCAGCTGCCTCACCCTGCAAGGTGTAGAAGAAGTTTACCACCTGGCCCAAGGCTGAGCGGAAATGCTTGGCTGGCTTGGAGGCCACCTTTCCAGCAACACCCGTAAAGCCTTCTTGCAACAGATCAGTCAAGTCCCAACCAACACAATACACACTGAGGAGATTTAGGTCGTGAATATGCAAATCACCCTCTTTGTGTGCCTGACCAATCCTTGATGTGTAAATTTTGTCCAGCCAGTAAGTCTTCGTAACTTCCGCCGATACGTAATTATTCAACCCCTGTAGGCTGTAGCCCATGTTGGAGTTCTCATTCACCTTCCAGTCCAGGTTACCAATATATTGATCGATTAAATCAACATGCGCGTTAGATGTAATTTCGCGCAATTTTTTGTGCTGGTCACGGTAGATGATGTAGGCCTTGGCGGTCTTCTTAAACTTAGAATCAATCAGTGCATCTTCGACAATGTCTTGGATATCTTCGACGCCCGGTAATTGTTTTTGGTTGCGAGCTTCCAGTACCGCCAATACTTTTTCGGTCAGTTCCTTGGCTGTTTTTTTGTCAAATTCGCCAGTCTCCAAGCCCGCTTTTTCAATGGCTTTTTCGATTTTTTTGCGATCAAATTTGACGGTGCGACCATCACGTTTTTTGATTGATTTGTACATACCCCTCCTTATTATGACAACAACAAACAGACCCCAACCTCCCCAAGGGGTGCGTGTTGCAAAAAACGTTATTTATTTTCTAAAAACACCATATATAGTGCTTAATATAGAATATACACGCGATATATAGCGTCTGTCAACGAAAATACATTGTATTATTTACATGTGAGACGCGGAAGATGTTGTTCCCTCTGATGATGCCAAAACGTCGCGGTGAATCATATCAATAATTTCTGCCTGAACCAGCTTCTCGCCAATTCGCTACTCACCTGGCACACCTAAAATATCTTGGTCTTTCCACCACTGGCGCATTTCCGATTCGCCAAATTCATGAGCGTTTGGCTTCGTGGCGTGGCGGCGCACCGTTTCCTTAAACGATACGTCAAAATAATAAATCAATTTTTCGCCCTGAAAATCATTCAGCAGCTGGTGCAGCATCGTGCCGTATCTTTTATTGCTCAAAATACCTTCCAAAATCACCGCATAACCAACGTTATTGCCGTACATGCATAGATCGTAAATCAGCTGAATCGCCGGGTTGCTTTCACTATCTTTCACGCGAAGCATTTCCCGCCGCACCATATCCTGCGACACCAGCATCGCGCCGTAGCCTAGTTGACGCTGGAGTAGGCGCGCCGTGCTGGTTTTACCACAGCCAGAATTACCGCGGAGAATGATTAGCGGATGAGAAGTAATCACGTGCACTCCAGCAAATCATAAGCGGTGGCCGCTGACAGCGCCTGCATTTGACGAAGAGTATCGCCCGGCTGGAGCGGCGGTTTGAGGCTGCGGATGAGATAAAAACCGACAAATGCCGCTAACATCTCCACATTAAGTTCGTCTAGCCATGGTGTTACATCCTGACCATGCCGCGCCATGTCGACCAGAAACTCCGTCGCCCCAGACCTTCGCGGTGCATAGGAAGCCCAATTCCAATCAACTAATTTCAACTCACCAGTTTGCATATGAAATGCTAAATTATCACTGCGAAGATCAGAATGGTTAAAGCAATCTTCTGGCTGTTTGGCAAATTGTTTAGTACGTACCGAAATATCTGCTAATTCATCACTCCTGCTCAGTAACTCCATCATCTTCTGGCAGCACCGCTGATTGGCTTCTGATTGCTCCGGTAATAATGTTCGGTAGTTATCAATTAGCTGACGGCGAATATCAGCCTCGGCAATAATCTGGTCAATGCCGTCATCCAAGCCAAGCTCCGCCGCTACAAATGGTTGCAACTGCAGTTCCTCAATCACCTTATATGGTAGCTCTGTTTGTTCCAGTTCACGAGCCGCCGTCACCACCGCTGAAATATACCGCTTGGCCACAGATTTTTCCGCTGGCGGCCGCCACAACCAGCCGTCAGCTGACGCATAACTGGTTGTCATCAGCACATATCCATCACCAGCCAGCGTAGTCCAGTCAGCCACATATTGCGGGTGAAGTTTCTGTAATAACCGCGTCACTTCATAGTCTTTTTTCAGCCAAGCCAATTCCCGCTCGCCGTCGTCCGGCAGTAAATCAACATCAACCTCTTTAACAAAAATTGTCTTATCGCCCGCCGACACCAAGGCGCGGCGATTGCGCGAAAAGCCGCCGCTCACTGATGCAATTTGTAAATCAGATACATCGACACCGAGCTCCGCTGCAGCACATTGCAATGATCTGTCGGTCAGCAACTTATCAGGGCGAGGCAAGGTTTCCATATGGAAATTATAACATTTACCATATACCTGTTCTATTGCGCCATATAATCAAACAGATCTATGTCAGTCATATAACGTCAGTTTCCTGAATTACACTCCCGTATCTCGCCGATAAAAGCCAATCGCTGCCACACCAAGCGCCGCTAAGCTCACAAAGATTAAGACTATCAATTTTCCTAGGTCTAATCCATCCATCAAACTGCCCGGAATGTTGTAGTAATGGATCAGCGACCAAACGTCGTAATCTTTCCAGCTTTCAATCAATTTAGCAGTAATCGACAGGGCGTACATTGCTAGAAAAAGCAGGCTGCCAACGCCAACAGCCAGCCCGCGCCGGCCCGTCACCGCCTGGGTGACAAAGGTGAGACTACCAAAACTAAGGCCCAAAAGCCACAAGCTCACACAAGCCCCAGCAACATGTGTGAGATTTGGATGAAAATCAAACAGCGGACCGATGAGTGCAATGGTCGCCAACAACATCACTGGAGGAATCACCAACAATCCCGCCATCGCCAAATATTTTTGTAGTACAATCATTACGCGATTCCGCCGGCTGGCGAGCAATAGTTCGAGCGTTCCCGAATCTTCTTCTCGACCAATTACCCCAGCGCCGAAAATAATCGCTGTAATCACCACGCCGACCATCGCCACCAGTGGAAACAGCTCAATACTCAGCCAACCTTCTGGCGTGGTACCAATCGCCAAATCGCCAACCACCGCTTTCATCCCAGCCGGCATCATGTCGATGAACGGACTTAGTTGATCGCTAAATTTATTGAACAACGCTGAAAACAATACTGCCACAACGCTAATGCCAACACCCAAAAACAGCGGCAATCTGTAATTTTGCCGTACCGTCTGCCACATCATCGCTTTACCTCCTCGCCTTCATAATACCGCATGAATAATTCTTCCAATTCTAGTTCTGATTCGCGCAGGACTTTTGGTTTATGTTCGGCGATGAATGAAACAAACTCTGCCGCGTCACCTTTGACAGTGAATTCGTATTCGTCACCGCGGCGTTGAACATCGGTGATGGATGGCAGTTTTCTGGCTGCCGCCAGGGACGGTTTTTTAGCAAAGGTCACAATGTAGCGGTGAGTCGCCAGATGTTTCATGGTCGCGATAGGTTCAATAGCAATCAATTTTCCATCACGAATAAAGCCAGCGCGGTGGCAAATTTTTTGCACTTCAGTCAGATCGTGGCTACTGACAAATACCGTCGCGCCTTGCTCGGAAACTTCGCGCACCAAATCGTAAAACACTTGTTTCATCAGCGGATCCAACCCGCTGGTCGGTTCGTCCAAAATCAGCAATTTTGGTCGGTGCATAAAGGCCTGAATTAGACCAATTTTCTGGCGATTACCCTTGGAAAGCTGGCGGATCGGTCGATCCAGTACCGCCTCAAAACGCTCAGCCAGCTCATCAACATACTTCCAATCAACCTTCCGACCTATCCGCGCCAAAAACTTTAGCAATTTTCGGCCAGTCATATTTTCATATAGCGCAATATCGCCCGCCAGATAACCAACCTGATCATGAAGCACCGTTCGTTCCTCGACACTCTGTCCGCCCAGCAACTCTACCCAGCCATCCGTCGGCCTCAAGAAATCCATCACCGACCGAATCGTTGTACTTTTACCCGCACCATTCGGCCCGAGAGAACCAAATACTTCACCTTCGTATAGCTCCAACGACACATTGTTGACTGCTAGTTTGCGGCCAAAGCGCTTGGTAAGTCCGTGTAATATCAGCGGTGAAGTATCACTCATAACGACTCCTTTTAGTTATTATTTGCTATGGTTTCAGTATATCGCATAGTAGGAATTTACACCACCAAACCAAAACTTAACTTTTATTAATTGTAAGCGATCAACTGGTCAACTATCAGAAATGTAAGCTGAAGGTAGAGCCCTGACCCGCTTCGCTTTTAACGCTCAATTGATAACCGTTCTTATCAGCCACCGCCTTGGCGATAGCCAGCCCGAGACCATAGCCCGAGTTTTGCCCGCGAGTGCGAGCTTCATCGCTACGATAAAATCTGTCAAAAATTTTCGCCTGGTCTTTTTTTGCAATGCCAATCCCCTGGTCGACAACCGACAGGGCTCGTCCGTCCAGCCGAATTATGACAGTGCTGTCTGGTGACGAATATTTGATGGCGTTATCAATCAGTGTGCCTAAAATTTGCGTCACCGCCGTGACCGCTACTGTGTGTGTTATTGATGCCACTTGCATATCCAGTGCCACTCGTTTCTTGTCAGCTGCCGGCTGGTAGCGATCAACTGTGTCGCGGACAAGCTCGGCCATATCGACTGCCCGTTTTTCAATCTGCTGATTATTAACCTGGGTAAGTTGCAACAAATTATCCGTCAGTGTGCGCAATTGTTCAACCTCGTCAATGTTGCGCTGAAACACCACTCTCGCCCTGTCGTCATCCAGCGTTTTTTTGCGCAGCGCCACTTCGTTGGTGGTCATCAATGCTGTCAATGGCGTCCGCAGTTCATGGCTGGCATCCGACACAAACTGCGCTTGCTGCTCAATCGACCGCTCAATTGGTGCCAATGTCCGACGTGCCAATAGCAGACTCAGCCAATAACCGACCAGCAACATCACGCCATTGAGTACCACCAGCGACATAATCACCGACCCGCGCGTCTCGCGGTTGCGTTGCTCCAGGCGGCGACTAAACTGACGTTCAATAAGCTCTGGCGGTTGCTGAGCATGTTCACCCGGCGGTAATGGACGATTTAATTGCACGGAGGTGATAGCATAAATAATCACACTAAAGGCCAGCGACAACGTCATGATCACCGCTAAATAACTCAATGCCAACCGCCTGACGCGCTGCTGTTTCATGATTTATCCTCCAGTTTGTAGCCAAAGCCCGGGACGGTGTGAATCAATTTTGAGTCAAATGGTTTATCGATTTTGCGCCGCAAAAACATGATGAATAATTCAACATTGTTCGGCAAGACATCGGCATCAAAATCCCACACGTGCGAGATGATTTGCTCTTTGGACAAAACCTTGCCAGCGTTACGCATCAGATATTCCAAGACAGCATATTCTTTGGTGGTTAGGCTAATTTCCTGATTCGCCCGCGTCACTTTTTTCAAGCTCGGATCAAGCGTCAAATCACCAACTCGCAAGACTTCTTCCAGCTTCTCATTCGGACGACGCAGCAAAGCACGAAGACGCGCCAATAACACCTCAAAACTAAACGGCTTCGCCAAATAATCGTCAGCGCCCACGTCCAAGCCTTCGACAATATCCCGCTCGGCATCACGTGCTGTCAACATCAAAATCGGCGTCTGATTACCATCTTTGCGCAGCACCCGGCACACTTCATAGCCATTCATTTCCGGCAGCATCACATCAAGAATAATCACATCGTACTCGTCCGCCGTCGCCGTCCGGTAACCCTCGTCACCGTCATGTGCTACATCAACTGCATAGGCTTCGTCTTCCAAGCCTTCCTTCAGCGACTGGGCGATCGCCACGTCATCTTCTACTAGTAAAATCCGCATGCCCTACCCCAGCATCTTTCCTAACATATCAAATGTTCGTCCATTGCGAATAGTAATCAGCGGGTAAAACTTTTCTTTCATCAGTAGCTTGTGATATGACGTACGCAAAAATTCTTTCTCACTATATTTACCCCAAAATACCGCCTTTTTGCCAAAATGAACAACCTCATCATGAAGTGGCATTTGACCAATCCGCTCCTTGATATACTCAGGATCAACGTCATCGGTATAGAACAACACGTCGGTCCGTGCCAGAGGCTGGTGCCACCATTCTGGCAGACCAGATACTTCGCCTAAATACTCTTCTTTCGTCAGAATGACGTGTTTGATGATAAACGGAAAACGCCCTAACATGACAGCAATATTCTCTTTGACTGTCGTCAGGTCATCATCAGTATCAAATATGGCATTACCGCTATTAATGTAAGTGACGACATGCTGATACCCCAAATCTTCGAGACTCGCCGTGAGGTCTTTCATGGAGACTTTGTTTTTACCGCCGACATTGATGCCCCGGAGCAACAGGATATATCTCATATTCTTTAGTATACTATCGCCTGCGCCTCCGGCCAAATTCGCTGCACCAGTCGTTTACCGCGCGTGGTTGGTCGCACCCAGGCGTCGCCATAGGCTTGGTCGATCGCCATCAAACCTTTATGCCGCAAGTCCGCCAGCACATTCATCGCCGTTCGACGTGGCATGCCCATTTGCGCTGCCAGCGTGGCTGCATCATCGCCGCCATCTTCGTAGACTTGTTGCAATACCAGCGCCTCGTTGGTAGTTAAACTAATTTCGTTTGCGTATGCCTTATTCATGATCATCCTTTCTGTTAGTGATACCTTGATGATACGCTGCCAGTCTTTAAAAAAGCTGTAAACAATGATTATTTGGTAGGATTGTAGAACAATGTGTCTGGCTTGCGAACCACGTGCGTTATAGTACTACTACGATTGCCGTATTTACTCTGTAGATCAATGATGGTGACGTGCTGTTCTGTTGGTTCTGGGCCTGTTTTGAGTACCTGAACCGTGACAACGTCATTTGTTGTCGTCACGCCATATAAGCGCCCGGCCGACAGACGAACATTGTCTGGCGAGGGGTCTTTGACTGACTGATTAAAATAAAATCGCCACTGGGCAACACTACCAGATTTTGGTGCCGGGACGTATTCGGCACGCCGCAACCGTGGACCTTGCCTGTCGACCAGGACAAACATAGTAGCAACAGCAATAATCGCGACCGCCATCACCCATTGCCACCGCTGAGTTCGTTTCACAAAACTAATAGACATATTGGTTTTTCTCCTTATCAATCGGTCTGACATAATCAGGCGACAGGACCGTACGCTCGGTAGTGTTGGTATTTGGATTGGCGATGAACACGCCACTAGTTTCTACCCACTGATCTGGAGCAAAAGTTTTGCGCCAACCTGGGCTGTACACCGGCACGCCAATTGGGCGAGCATCCAAAGCACAACAGGTCACCACAAAACGCGAAACAAAGAAAACATTCTCATCCTTGCTGGCCGTGATAAATCCACTAACTTTGGCTGGTTTGTTTTGGTATTGTTTTGGGTCGCTGGATTGGGATAATAAGAGCGACCAATCTTTGATGGTGAAGTTGGTGTAGCTACCTCTTTCTTTGAGAATGGCCGACTCACGAGCATCGCTGGTCGCGTTTGCCCCACTGTTCATCACCCGCTGGCTCACCGTCAAACTGGTCAACGCTGCCGGCTGTATCACCAGCAGCATGACGATTGAGATGATGATTATCACCATGGTGCCATATGGCCGATATCGTTTATGTGAGGTTTTGTGATTGTGCTTTGGTAGTGTGATGAGTGTGGCGAGAGCGAGTAAAACGCCAGTCGTTGCTAATGCCAGGGAAAATAATTCATAGCGCGGATGAATATACCATTTGAGATTTTCCTCGAAAGATAGCCATATAGTGGCAATGCTGGCAGTCAATATCAGCACAATACCACTCCATTCGTCTACCTTGTTAATCCATCTCGATACCTTAGAATACATAGTTTACCACCAATCCCAGTAGCGCTGTTAGTAGTACTACCAAAAATGACACTTGCACCAGTACCGTTCGGCGATATGTCGTGCGCATCAAACTCAGCATTTTAATGTCAATCATCGGACCAAATGTCAGAAAGCTGACCAGTGAACCAGAGGTGAACGTACCGCGGAATGCCAATGCAAAGAATGCATCAACACTAGAGCAAATTGACACCACGAACGCCAACAATATCATAACCAACACTGACCAGGCCGGGCTGTTTCCTAACAACAAGATGGTTTCGCGTGGCACAACAACTTGGATGAGACCAGCAACCATGGCGCCGATGATCAGCGCTGGCATCATGGTGCGAGTTTCATGCTTGAAAAAATGTAGCGCGTCAACGAGCCTGTTTGAATTGTCACGTTTTTCTTTACAACTGGCGACGAACTCTGGACGCAGCATGGCGTCTTGTCGCGTGGAACTATATATCCAACCAATGAGATTGGCGATCAAAAAACCGCCCAGAATTCTGGCAATCAGTACAGTGGTATCATCAGAGAATGCCTGCTGAGTTGTGATGATGGTCACAGGATTTAGTATTGGTGCCGCCAAAAGAAAAGTGAGAGATTCTGCTGGCGTTAAACCTTTGGCAAGCAGCCCGCGCGCTAACGGCACGTTGCCACATTCACAGACCGGCATAAACACCCCGAGCAGTGATATGAGAGCACGGCGCAGGAATGGTTGTTTTGGTAAGTGCTGAAGCAGCCAGTCGTGAGGCAACCACACTCGAACAGCCATGGAAAAAAACATACCCAGCATCACAAACGGCAATGCTTCAATGATGACACTCAAACTCAGAGTAATAAAATCTTGAAAATATTTAGGTAGTTCCATGGACAGGTTACGTCCAATAACTTTCACCATAAGAAGCACCGCAACTACCACTGCAGCCAATAGCCAACGTTTATTTGTACTTTGACGTTTTTTCACTCATCTATTATACGTCTGATCTGCCATTTTTAACAATCAAGAAAAGCAGCGCCCGAGGAGGCAGACGCTACTTTTTTGCTGATTTGCACGCCGGTTAATTGGACTGCGGCGCGGTGTTAGTGGTTGGCGGCTGTGCTGAGCCGGTCTGTGACGACGGCGCAGTTTGGTTATTTTGCCCTGTGCCGTTGCTACTCTGCGTCGCTGGCGTTTGTGAATTTTGACCAGTCTGGTTCTGACCACCACCCGGTGCGCCGCCCGTTTGTCCACCTGGGCCGCCTGGCTGACTATTCTGGCTTCGGCTCATACCCGGCGGACCACCAGCCTGACTATTCATGCCACTATTTTGCGAGCCGCCGACTTGCATACCGACGACAAAGCTGAGCGTACAGGCCACTACGGCGCCGACTGCTAGGCCAGTGATCGCCCCAGTACTCAGACCATTCTTGCCAGAATTCGTGCCATTCGGGCGCGGCGCGAGAGGCTGATCATAGACCGCTTCTGGTGTGGTGAGTTGTGCTTGTTTGGTTTGTGAAATTACCATAATTTCTCCTTTCGTTAGTTTACGTTGCGGACAGTTTGTATAGTGTTACATCGCTACCTCCATAATTAACAACGGTGCCAGTTTGTTTGACCCACGCCGTGATCTCATTATTACCGCCGCCTGGGCCACCACTACGACCATGTGAGCCGATGGCGTAATAGTTGACCTTGCCGTCCTTCACTAATTGCTTAAATTGTTCCAGTGTCAGCGGCGTATCGCTACCGTTAAACCCACCGACCGCCATGACCGGCTGGCCGCTGGTTAGCTGAATCGCCGCCGACTCGTTGGCGCTGGCTACTGCTACCAGCCAGGTCGCGCCATTTTGATGCTGCAAAAGATACTGCACCAATTGACTGTCCGCCTGTGATGTTTCATTATTACTACCCCGCATCGCCGTCGAACTCGGCCCGGCCGTCGGAATACTACCAGTGTGCGCGACGTTGACTGTCGCTAGGGTATACACCGTCGGGGCGAGCGTGCAGGCGGCTAGGGCAGCGACAATTGCTGAGTTTTGGAGCCACCGGCGCGGCGTGTAAAGGTTGATTAATAGTCCAATCATCCCCGCCAGGCCCAATAGACCCACTATCCACATCAGCCACGTCATCGTCCCAGCGTAACCGATGATAATCACTGTGGTCACTGCCGTCACGCCGACCAGCACCGGCAGTAGCCATGCATATGGTTTGCGCCTGGTATATGCACCCCACAGGAACGGCAGACTGATACCGACGAGTGCCGCCACCGCTGGCGCCATCACCACCACGTAGTACGGGTGAATCACGCCGCTGGTCATGCTGAAAATCACGATGTGAATCAGTAGCCATAGCATCCAGAAAATCACTGCCGCCCGCCCGCGATTCGTTCGTGGCGTTTTGCGTAAAATCCACAGCATCAGCCCACCACCCGCCAGAGCTAAGGCTAGTAACCAAGCAATATTTGGCCCAAAATCATTGTTAAAGATCCTGAAAATTCCCGTCTGCCCACCAAAGCCCGTACCGCCTGGGCCATGTCCGCCGCCTGGGCCACCACCTCCACCACGCCCACCGAGCAGTCGACCAAGGCCGTTATAGCCAAAAATCAAACTCCAAATATTGTTATCATTAGTGCTACCCACCCACGGCCGGCTACCAGCTGGCGTCAGCCAGACCAGCACGCTCCACCACAGCGTCGATATCGCGGTGATGACGCCCGCAAACATCATGTGCAGAAACTGCGTGATGATCGGCGGCTTGGCAAACACCAGATAGACTAGTACCATCGCTGGTAGTACCATTAGTCCTTGCAACATCTTGGTGTTAAACGCCAGCCCCGTGAATAGCCCCGCCAGACCCAACCACAACAGTGGCCGTTTACCTTCCAGCGAACGTAAAAACGCGTATCCACTAGCGGTCAACATCAATGTCAAAATCGCATCAGGATTATTGAAGCCAAACATTAGTGCTGCCACTGGTGTCATTGCCAATACCGTCCCAGCGATTGCCGCACTCATAAAGCCAAACTGCCGCTTCACCGCCGCATAGACTAGCCACACTGAACCAACTCCTGCTAGTACACTTGGCAGTAACATCGAAAAGCTTGAAAAGCCAAACAACCGAGCGCTCAGTCCCATCACCATTGTCGCTAGTGGCGGCTTATCAACCGACACATAATTAGCCGCGTCCAAACTGCCAAATAACCACGCCGTCCAATCCTGACTGGCCGCCTGCACTGCCGCCGCATAGTAACTATTCGCCATGCCGTTATGGAGCGCGCCAAACAAATACAATACACTAGTCAACGCCAACAACACTGGTAGAGTCCACCTCTCAAACCATGACCGTTTGTCTAGTTCTTTATTGACGCGGTATAGCCCCTTCAGATCATCGACAGCCGTTTTCACAATTTTCACGCGACTATCCGTATCCTCAATCCAGGTCACCGGTTGCTCATAAATCGGCACACCCGCCCGCTCAGTTTTTATTAACAATTCAGTGTCAAAAAACCACTCATTGTCTTTGATTTTCGGTAAGAATTTTGCGGCGACATCCCGGCGAATCGCCTTGAAGCCGCACTGCGCATCACTAAACTTGGTACCTGAGGTCCATTTGATAATGTTGTTATAGCAACGCGAGATGAACTCCCGCTTCACGCCACGACTAGTTCTAGAATCTTTTAATAGCCGCGAGCCAATCGCCACGCCGGCTTCGCCCGCCACTAACGGCTGAATCATTGGTAGAAAATCATCCAGGCTGGTCGACAGATCAACGTCCATATACGCCAAAATGTCTGCCGGGCTATTCTGCCAGACCCGCTTGAGCGCCCGCCCGCGACCGCGCTCCACCAGGCTCACCACCCGCACCGACCGGTGCTTTTCCGCTAAGTTCTTGGCAATTTCCAGCGTCTTGTCCTGACTACCGTTGTCCGCGATGGTGATTTGATAGCGATACGGCAGGTGTTTCGCCATATACCCATCAAGCGTCATGATGCTTTTTTGAAGAATCTTCTCCTCATTAAGCACTGGTACGACGATATCGACGAGCGGACGGGCAATCGCCCGAAATGATGGCTGGCTCTCAGAAGTGGCGAGGTGCCGCGACCGAGCCAGCGGTTGGGCTATGGTTGCTGCTTTCATATTCATGCAAGCAACTATAGATGAGGGGACTGTAATTTTGCTTTAAGAACATATCAATCCAGCTCTTCTTACACTTACAGGAGGATTAGTAATATGGGCTATCAAATAATGGTTTTGCGTCAGTCCCCTGAAGAGCATGACGAACCTCATACCTGTGAGCACGATCAAATACAGTAGCCTTATTATTTACAAGTATTACGTTTATGTATTTTGGTAACTTGTACGATAACAGAGTGATGCCTACCATCTCAATTGTTTTTGATACTGCTATAAATATCTGTTTTGCGTTTTCTTGGTTATTAAAATCTGGAACATTCTTCTTATTTCTAAAATCCCCGTCATGCTCATTTACATTACGATTGTCGCGCAGATAATCCTGCCAAGTCCGCTTCTGAATATCAATAAATGATTTCAAGTCGCTCACCTCGGGGTGCCGCCTAATAAACCCACTCATTTGCTGTTCATAATCATCTCCTGAAAATAGACATCCCGTATCATATCCAAATGATCTAGTAAATTTTACGAGCCTATCCTTATAAGCACTCCATAGGCAACCATAGAGTGAGTTATAAACCGCGGTTATTTCAGAACTGGGTCGCGAATTAAAACAACTTTCCGCCACCACCTTGTAGTGATTCCTTGCTTCCTGAAGCTTTTCATAGATACGATCCGCGCAGAAATCAGCCTCATCTCTAATCTTGTCATTCTCTATTTTTTCTGCAGCCTTCTTAAATAGAAACCAAATACTCTCTACTTCTGGGTCGCTAGGTCCCCATTCTGCCCTTAATGAAAAAGTAAACTGTGTTTTATTAACTATCATACGGTTAATTGCCTTGATCAATATCTATTCTTTTTCGTTATCCTCACTCTAGTTCAAGCAACCTCTCTACAAGCATAAAAACAGTAGTGGAGGGGTCGGCATTGGCAGGGTCATTCTTATCGCTCAGTCTATATAGCTTCTTCGCATTTCGGATCGCAACATCTACCTTATCTTCAAGTTTGTCATACATTGACTGATCGTTCTTTTTATAGGTGCCCATAATCTCCCTCAACTTAACGATGTAATCAGAACGCAATATTTGAGTGTCACAGTAATTAAAATGTAACAAATACCAAAGTTCAAATGCATCATTAGAATATGCAACCTGCACTCCATTGGATTTAGCTTTTTCAATCGCAGAGTTGAATAAAGCAACGTCACTAGGGTTTGCTCTATTCTTATCCCTGTCAAATACACACCAAACCTCTTCGTAATCGCCATCTTCTTCCATCAAGGCTAGTGCCCTATCGACTACGCTAGTATGTACCGCCCCTGCTGGCTCTATAACTACATTCATGGTTCTAACCTTAAATCCCTTAAAATAGTTTGGCTCCGTTCTTTTTCCTTCACAAACGATAAGAATCCGCGGTTTAACCTCACGGTTTGCTGATTTTCTAGAGAGTCGGCTCCTACCCCTAGAGCGCTCCCATGCTTTTACCCTCCTACTCATTATGTTAATCTATAAACTATTAAAATCCCCTATATATGGTATCGCGCCATATCTACCATTTATGTAATCTTTCTGGAATGAAGCATCTTTTCGGGGCTTATATTCCAACAATGAATATAAATGAGAGGAACCATACTTATCCTTTTCTGTGAACCAGATCTGGTCTCTTCTAAAATGGTTTCCCTGCAGAAGATTAGTGTCGTGGGTTGTAAATATTAACTGTGCGTTCTTTTTATTACTAATCTTTGAATTGAAAAGTTTTACAATCTCTTTCGTTACGAGTGGATGAAGTTTTGACTCAAGTTCATCTACGACGATTGTCTTACCAGTTTCAAGCGACTGAACCAAGCTTCCCGCTAAGGCAAATAATTTTTTAGTACCATCAGACTCTTGCTGCCGAAGATCAAACTCTTCAATACCCGACTCTTTACCGTCTTCGTAAGTCTTACGATAAATGATAACTCGGGGTGGCATTTTCTTCCCCCCACCTTCTTTTTCAAAGAGTGCATTTACACTCGCAATAAAAGCCCTCGCTTGGTCAGATATCTCCAAATCAGCAGGTATCGCAATAGGCACGAAATATCGCTCCTCGATAGCGATATCTTCAATTTGAGCATCAAATCTATTAAGAATATCAAGAACCTGTTTCTTTCTCTTTTTGCCGCTCTTGCCTTCTTCTAAAAGCATATCAGTAGTATTACTCAAATCAGAGTCTAACCCGCTCATAACAGACATATCCTCAAACCACTCTATGATAGATTGGGTAATGCTTGCACCATTAAGCTGAGCTACAAATGATAAAAATAGTTTATCCTTTTTGATACTATCGCTTAATATTCTTCCCTCTCTAAATGAACGGCCAATAGTTATGTTTTGTTTTTCTCGAATAAAAAGAGATGCTTCTCTAGTTGTCGGAACATAAAACAACCATTCTGACAAGACACTCTTTCTGTCAATTTCAAAGCCATATCTATACCTTATATTATCTTTCATGAAAATTATTTCAAAGAAGGTTGGCTCATCTTTCATAGTTCTATCAAGCTTATAAGCACAGTTACGTATTGGGGCTTCCTCTAATACAAGATTTCGCATAAAATCAATTGCTTGAACGAAATTTGTCTTGCCACTACCATTGGCACCATAAACAGCCGCGCTCTTAAGAATGCGCCTATTGTTGACTAGAAAGGTATTATTATCTCCATTTGTCTTATCATTTGAAGCAAGCATACTAAACTCAGCCATGTCTTTAAATGATAGGCAGTTTGCAGTTCTAAATTCTATGAGCATAAATTTCTCCTGCCTGAAATTATACCAAAATATACACTAAAATGCAATGATTTGAGTTATTTTCACAAAATATGCTATTTTAAATCATTTTATAAGTCTTATTCTTGTTATTTACAGCTCTTTTACAGCCCCACCCGCTATACTCACCAACATGAATCTTCGCAAACAACTCACCACCTTTGCCGCCATCGGCACTCTCAACACCGCCGTTGATGTCACAATATACACTCTGCTGATATGGCTCACCGCACCGCTACTATTAGCTATTATCATTTCAACCACCGCAGGAATGGTTTGCAGCTATATTCTCAATAGGCGATTCACCTTCAAGACCAACCGCCAGCCAATCGTCCAGTTCATCTGCATCACCATCACTGGCCTGTGGATTTTACAACCAGTCGTCATATGGCTACTCGTCCAACTGCTCGGGATAACCAGCACACTTGGCTTAAGCATGGCAAAATTAGCCGCCACCAGCATCAGTCTGATGTGGAATTTTGTGTGGTACCGAATCGTATTTCAAAAAACAAAGAAAAAACACCTCCGTAGAAGTGTCTTTTCTTGGCTCCGGCAGCTGGGCTCGAACCAGCGACCTATTGGTTAACAGCCAACCGCTCTACCACTGAGCTATGCCGGAATACCGTATTGCCATTGTACCGTATCATGACATTATTGTAAAGAACTGAATTAGGGTTATATTAGGCACCTTTGACAATATCCAAGGCTTTTCTCAGGATGGCTGCCTCCTCATGAGCCACCTCATCCGCCGTGGCCTCACGTTTTTTGGCTTCTTGCTCCAACTGCTGCCACCACGGTGTAGTTACATCAGTGGTCGTATCGCGATTGATGCAAAGCTCCAGCGACCTGGCTTTACCCTCTCGCTTGATCAAGGCCCCTTGCGCCACCAAACCATCAATATGTTTGGCTACTGTTGAGACTGATTTATAGCCCAAAGCCTGCATTATCTCTCGAAACGTTGGGCTATATCCCTGTCCACTAATGAATCCTTCAATAAAATCTAGTAGTTGTTTTTGCTTTTTTGTTAGTTTCATATATGTTCTATTCCTTGCTATACTTATAATACAACCAAATAGGAGGATAATAAAGATGAAGATTTTGTTGACTGGTGGTGCAGGCTATATCGGTTCTCATACTGCCATTGAGCTGATTCACAGCGGACACGAGGTGGTTATTATGGATGATCTGTCGAACAGCTCGGCGGAAGTGATACGACGCATTGAGCACATCACCAAAACGACCGTTCCGTTTGTAGAGGCAGATGTGCGTGACAAAGCGGCGCTAGAAGCAGTATTCACGAGTCAACAGATTGACGCGGTGATTCATTTCGCAGGATTTAAAGCTGTTGGTGAGTCAGTCGCCAAGCCACTGGAGTACTATGATAATAATCTCATCTCAAGCTTGGTTCTACTGGAAACCATGCAACAGCATCATGTCAACAAAATTGTTTTCTCCAGTTCAGCCACTGTCTATGGCAATCCAGAGTCTCTGCCACTGACAGAAGAATCACCAACCGGTCGAGGAATCACCAATCCATATGGCCAGACCAAGTTTATGATTGAACAGATTTTGCAAGATGCTGCAGTCGCCAACCCGGAGTTGGAAGTTTCTATTTTGCGCTATTTCAACCCCATCGGTGCGCACGCATCAGGAACCATTGGTGAAGATCCAAACGGCATTCCTAATAACTTGCTGCCGTATGTTGCGCAAGTGGCAGTTGGTAAATTAAACGAGGTCGGCGTGTTTGGTGATGATTATGACACACCAGATGGCACTGGTGTACGTGACTATATCCACGTGGTCGATTTGGCGCGTGGTCACGTGGCAGCGCTGGAGCACATGAAGTCAGGTGTAAATATCTATAACCTTGGCACAGGACACGGTACCTCTGTTCTGGAAATCATCAAAGCCTTCTCTCAAGCCTCTGGCCACGACATTCCTTACGTCATCAAGCCTCGTCGCCCTGGTGATTTGGCGGCTTGCTACGCCAACTGCGACAAAGCTCAACGAGAGCTCAACTGGAAAGCTGAATTATCTGTTGAACAAGCCTGTCAAGACACATGGAACTGGCAAAGTAACAATCCAAACGGCTACCACTCATAAGACGCTTTGCGTACTGAACCAAAACCAGCGGCTTCCTACCGCTGGTTTTCTGTACCAAGGACGATGACAATGTCAGCGTTATACTTACTGATGGTCGGCGGGATGGTGGTTACAACATTAGTGCCATAGGTTTGCTTCAATTTTTCAATAGTCTTTGGTTTAGTACCGTTACTCAGGTCGTAGATGGTATGTTTGGCTTGCACGCCGCCTGGATAGTTACCAACCTGAACCACATTTAGCTCTTGTTTGGTTAATTTCGTCTGTTCAGCGGCCGCCACCCCGGCGATACCAGAACCATTCAATATCACCAGTCTCGCTTCTTCATTCATCTCAGCTGTTGGGCTGATGCGTTTTTTGACATAATTTTTAATGGCCGTGTAGTTGTAGGTTCCAGCGGTTGGCACCACCACACTGGCGCCTGCGATATTGGAGGTTGTCAGTAGCTGTACCTTATTTTTCTCATCAACCAGTGGTATTGAGACAATCTTTTCTGCGTTAAATTCCTTTAGGATCTCAATGATGGTCTGCATTTCTTTGGTTTCAAAATTGGTGTTAATGTTATTGCCCAGCGCATCAATAATACCCATCATGACATTAAAGTCTGCCTTGTTGGATGTCTTAGCCTTCTCGACGATGGCCTTGATGATTTTTTGCTGGTTGCGCTCACGGTCAAAGTTACCGCCACTCAATCCAATTCCTCCAGCACTACCACGGGCACGACTAAATGCCAAGGCTTGCTCACCATTCATGTGAACTGTCTCACCGTTACGGTAGCGGATTTTTGTAGCCACGTCGTACACCATTGATGAGCCGTCGTAGGCCTCAACCTTCACGTCGATTCCACCAAGTGCATTAACCACCTCAGTAAGCACGCGCCAGTTAGCGTGCACTTTGTAGTGGATTTCCATACCCAATACTTCTTGCGCGGTTTTGGCTATCTCAGCTTGTCCAGCCTGTTCGCTGGCAGCCTGGTCTTTTCCACTGTCTTTGGCGTCTTGTTTACCACAGCCATAACTCTCGTTTAGCTTTCCGGCGGTAGTTTTCAGCCAAGACTGGCAGGTATGTTTTACATACAGGTCTCGTGGCAGAGACACAGTGTAGGCGTCCTTATTGTCCTGGTGATAAGACAATACCATGATGGAGTCAGCCAAATCAGCACCCTCCCAGCCGTCAGGCGACGTACCAAAAATCAAAACATTCGTACGGCCGTTATCATCCTGTTTGAGGCGTGTTTTCGTAAACAACCCAAGGATATCTCCACCAACAACTCGCGACAGGTTATTGTATAACCGCCACGCCTGAAAGCCCAAAAAAATCAGCAGCGGAATTAAAATTATCAGTATAATGCGCTTGATGAGCCGTCGCTTTTTAAACTGCTCAAATGACAGTGGTTTTTTGTTCTTTTTCTGGCGCTTTTTATTGATCTTTTCGAGTTTCTTTTCTGCTTTGAGGCGCTTCTGCTCTTTTTTATCCGGTTCTGGTCGGACTGGTCGCTGCGGCTGATTATCAATTTCTCGCAAACTAGCCTGTATATCATTATCTTCAGCAAACGGTCGCTGAAGTTGTTGTGGTTGCTGAAAATTTTGTGGAGCAACTGGGGTACGTCGCGGCTGCATACCATCAATAGCAACCGGTCTGCCCACTCGTCTTGGAGCGTCAGCACCGGGTTTATTCCCGACTCGCTCTGGTCGTCGACCAGCAGGAATGAAACCATCAACTGATATATTCGGCTTTTTCATCAACTCTATCTATTATAGCAAACATAAGCATTGCAACAAAATAAATATGAAGGGCGTTTGGTAAGCCTGAAAAGAACATCCACTGGAGGACAAACCCTAGTACAATCGGCCAGGCTAGCGCTTTTTTGGCATACGTTTTTCGGCATAAAGCCAGCAGCAAAACCAGCAACAATACAACACCGACAATTCCCAATTCCACCCCAACGGACAAGAATTCATTTTGGACAATCTCAAATTCACCGCTCGTCTTGCCGGACTGTTGAAAAATAGCACGTCCTGCGCCGCCCACACCCACACCAACGAGGAACTGTACCGGGTTTTTAGTCCAAACATCCAAAGCCAGTTGCGACATGCCAGTTCGCTCCTCTGTCGACCTAGCTACATAGCCATCAAACAAAGCTTTGGGCGGCGAGTCCGGGGTCACTTCTTGTGGACTGGTTGCTGAGGTACTCTCTTGCGGTGATTGCTGAGATGTTGGGTTTGGTAAGTTGATTTTTCCAAGTGACAGATGGCTGATCGATTTAGTAATTGACTGATAAAACCCATCAGCCACTCTCGGGTTAAGTTGTGTAAAAATCCCGTGCCACATCATACCAAAAGCAAAACTCCCCACTAGCACCGTGACGACCACAGCTGAGGACCGTAGCCAGTTGGCTGATGTGCGCCAGCTTACCAGTACCGTCTGCACCAATACCGCCGCTACTACGGCATACATTGCGCCGCGACTCAGTGTCAGGTACAACGCCATGAACATCAAACAGAGAGAGATTACGTCATATTTTGTGACCTTGCTCTGGAGAAGTTGGTAGGACAGCAGTAGAATTGGAGCAATCAACAGACTCCCAAAAAATTGTGGTTCAATAGTAAAACCACTTGGGCGTACAAACCCAAATCCTCGCGCCACACAGCCGCCACACAACCCCCAGTCAAACCAGGCACCGTACGCCACTTGGATAATTGCCAGCAAGCTCATCACCACCGCGGTGGTGATGGTGACTCTCATTAGCGGGCTAATCATCTTTTTTAGTGACGGCAAGTTATATATCACCAAGAAATCGAGAAACAGCACACTCCAGAGGCCGCTTACAAGGATTGATCTCAGAGGGTTAACTGACCATATGATGCTGAGGAGATTCCAACCCACAAACACAGCCAGTAACCAGACAGCTTTTTGTCGCCAGAGTAAGTGCCGACGGCTCCATATTTGTGGTAGTCCTGTTAATGCCAAAATTACTGCGTAGATGACGGCAATTGATAACTCTAAATTGGTGCCGCTTTGCCGACCAAAAGATATGGTGGGAAAATACGAAAACCACACCGCCACCGGTGCCAACAACACTAACTTCTCCGTGAAGCTAGCTTTTATCAGCCACGACGGCAGATGTTGTCGCACGTTAGTTACTAGTCGCATCATCAACTATCCGCTGCAACTCCTGCTTAAATCTCACATCTGAAAAAGCTTTTGCTGAGGCTGAAACTTGCTGCTTGTCAAATGTCATACCGTCAAAGCGTTGCATTGCCGCCGCCAAACTCTCAACTGTCTGCTCATCAAAGAATATGCCATTTTCCCCTTCGTGAATATAATCCAGTGCCCCACCTTGTTTTAAAGCGATCACCGGCACACCAGCGCTCAACGCTTCAATTGGCGCAATGCCAAATGGCTCAATGCTTGGGAAAATAAATCCTTTTGCTTGGGATACCAGAGTATTTAACTCCTCAGGATTATCAATGCGCGGAATAAACCTGATGAGCGGACTATCTCCCGCCAGTTGCTGTAAACTGCTGTGCTCCGCACCATCACCCACCAACACCAACCGTTTGCCCGACAACAAACACGCTTGAATAGCAATATCCAAACGCTTCCAGTTAACCTGCCGAGATGTGGTGATGAAGAATTCTTCTTTGGAAATAGCGGCCGAGTCAACAGTAAATTTATCGACTTCAACCGGCGGAAACAACACCTGAGCGGAACGATTATAGTACTTTTCAGTTTCCGCAGCTGAATACGACGAGTTAGCTACCAGCACTGTTGGTCGCTGAGCAAATTTCCAATCAATCTTACGCAGCGGCCCAACTAACAATTTAAAAAAGAACCGTACGATGAAGTTCAGCTTACCAAAGCCAGGGTTTTTGACATAGTCATCATACATTCCCCAAAAGTACTGCGTCGGCGGGCCCTGCAAATAGCAAATTCCTGTTTGATGTGGATGGAGTTTAATTCCCTTACTTTCTGCCGTACAAACGGTGATGATAATGTCATAGTGGCGTAATTTACGGTGCAAATGATTGAAATATAACGCCCTGGGTACTGCCAGAATTTTCCTGAGACGAGCAGGAAAAATATTCACCCAGCCGACATGTACCTGGCAATCATCAAACCAATTTATCTGCTTGCGAGAATATTGAGAGGTAAAAATAGGTGCGTCAGGGAATAGTTCATGGATGGATTTGACTACTTTCTCCGCTCCGCCATAGGTCGTCAACCAATCACAGACAATAGCGACGCGCGGCGCTTCCTGGCCCTCAGAAGCCATTATCGAGCTCCCCGTTGGAACAACACCATCCCAAACGTCTTTACCAAAATACGAATATCCAACCACAGCGACCAGTTCTGCACATAATACACATCAAGCTGACGTCGCTCCTCAAAGCTAATATCGCGCCTGCCAGACACCTGCGCCAGACCAGTCAAACCTGATTTCACTGCCAAGATAGTATCTTTGCGTTTGTACTGATTGATCTCCTGAGGAATTAAGGCTCGTGGACCAACTAGTGAGATATCACCTTTGACGACATTTAGCAGTTGTGGCAATTCATCCAGTGAGGTCGCCCGAAGAAATCGCCCCAACCGAGTGATGCGTGGATCATTGTCCAGTTGATCGCCATTGTCACGATATTGTTTGATCAGCTCCGGACGGCCCATCATGGTAAAAGCTTCTTCAGGAGTTGTGCCGTTATATTTAGATTTTTGTGAGCGGAACTTATAGATCCTAAATTCGCGGTTAAACCGTGTTAACCTGGTCTGACGGAAGAACACGGCTTCACGTGGTGCGCTCAGTTTCATGATGATAGCAACCAACAGCATGATTGGTGAGAGTAGTAGTAGCGCCACACTACCGACCACGATATCCATCAAGCGTTTCCACACTCGACCAACCCCGAACAACTGGGTTGCCTGAATTTCTATGATTGGTAGTCCAGCAATGATTTCCACGCTATTCATTTTGGACACCATTCGGTCTTGCTGCGGCACAAACATATAAGTCAGGTGGTTTGACAAAGCGTAGTGATATACCTCTTGGGACCGTGTAATGTCAGTTTGTATGATGATGGCTGGGCGAACTGATTCTACTGCCGTTTTGAAGTTCTTAAAGGTTTCAACCCCTTTACCACCATAACCAGCCACGACGCCAACGACGTCATAGCCATAATTGATATTTTTGCCAAAATATTCTGCCAACTCAACAGTTTTATCATTATCACCAACGATCAACACTTTTTGCCTACCAAAGCCACGCAAGATCAAAACACTATTGATCAATTTCACAATCTCACGACCAAGAATCATCAAAATAAAATTGATGACCACAAAGTATACTGCAATGATTCGCACCGGAAACACATCTTCGCCAGTGAAAAATTCGTAAGAAATTAGCGCCATCACGCTAATCACTGAGGTCAACAGCACGCGCATATACTCTTTGGGGCGCGACAAAAATATTTCTCGGTTGTATAGCCCAGACAAGGCGTTAACCATTAGCCACAGCGGCAACAACGCCACAATCAGCACGACAAAGTTGCGAATTTGCGGCACAAAATAATACACACGAGTGTCCAGGTGTGTTCGGTAATAATAGGCCAGCGCAAATGACAGCACCACCATCGAAACATCAGCCAGTAAGAGTAACGCTTTTGAGGTGAACAGGAAATCGCGTTTCATAGTGTTATTTTACCCTCTAATCACTTAAATCCCAAGGCTTTCTTGATGCGATTCACCTGCTTCAATGGAAGACCGTGATATAGCAATGATTTAATGTAAGCATTTGAAACGGTTTTGGTCTTTTGGATGCGGCGGCGCTTAGCCAGAGATTGTGGCCATAGGCGTATACTTTGTATAAATCCTTTGGCTGCAAATTTAAAGCCACCTTTTGGTATTTGGTACACCATGAACATAAAATATATCATGGTGAATTTGAACCACATCGGTATAATCATGGGAAATGGTACATTTTTCCAAAATACCTGTGGCAAGTTTTTGAACACCTGGTTGATGGTAAAACCAGGAATCTTAGAGCTTGTTGCTGAATGTTTATGGAAAACTACCGCAGTTTTTTCATACCACACCTTCCAGCCAACTAGCTGCATACGCCATGAAATATCAACATCTTCGTTGTACGCAAAAAAGTCCTCATCAAAGAAGCCAATTTGCTGAAAAACTTTGGTGCGGTACAGGGTTGCTCCACCCGTTGCACCAAAAAGTAGGCCACTGTCAGGTGCTTGGTCTTTTGGTAAATGCTCCGCACGCAGCGCCGGAATACCCCAGGTAGAATATTCGTCACCCGCGTCATCAATGAAGTTGCCAGTGGTGTCCAACATCAAACTAGTGACCGCACCGACCTCTGGCTTCTGCTCCAAAGCAGTCGCTAGGTTTTTGAGCCAATCTGGCTCTGGAGCCGCATCATTATTCAACAAGGCAACCGCGTCAAAGCCGTGTTCAATAGCCCAACGAATTCCAATATTAACCCCTCCAGTGAAGCCCGTATTTTTCGGCTCCTGATGGAAATGAATATTTTTCATCTTGATCTTTGATAATTCTTTAACCGAGTCATCACCCGATCCATTGTCTATCAAATATATCTCAAAATCTTCATGCGTCTGCTTTTTCATGGCAGCCAAACATTTCTTCGTGTCATGCCAGCCTTTATAATTCAAAATAACCACTGCGGCTCTCATATCATCTCCTGTTTTAGCCTGATGCAATCTATTATACATGGTATAGTATATATATGACCAGAATGCTAGTTACGGGAGGTGCGGGATTCATTGGCTCGAATTTTGTACATTATACCGTCAAACACAAGCCAGACTACGACATCACTGTTATCGACAAGCTTACGTATGCGGGTAACACTGCCAATTTACAACCAGTGGCTGACAAGATTACTTTTGTAGAAGGCGACATTTGTAATGCCGAGTTGATGGATAAATTAGTGGCTGAAACTGACATTGTGGTGCATTTCGCCGCTGAAAGTCATAATGACAACTCTCTGCGCAATCCGTGGCCGTTTGTCGAGACCAACGTCATCGGCACCTACACCATTCTTGAGGCTATTCGCAAGCACGGCAAGCGCCTCCATCACATCTCGACCGACGAAGTATTTGGCGATTTGGAACTTGACGATCCAAACCGTTTCACCGAAGACACCCCATACAATCCATCCAGCCCCTACTCCAGCACCAAGGCTTCCAGCGACATGCTAGTACGCGCCTGGATTCGCAGCTTCGGCATCAAAGCGACGATTTCCAATTGTTCAAACAATTACGGACCCTACCAACACATCGAAAAGTTCATTCCGCGCCAAATCACCAATATTTTGAGCGACATCAAGCCCAAATTGTACGGCACCGGCGAGCAAGTCCGCGACTGGATTCACGTTGATGATCACAACTCAGCCGTTCACCTCATCTTGGAAAAGGGTGAGCTGGGCGAGACTTACATCATCGGCGCCGACAACGATCATGTTAATAACAAGATGGTGATTGAACTCATTTGCGAGCTGATGGGCAAAGGCAAGGATTGGTATGAACACGTCAATGACCGCCCTGGCCACGACATGCGCTACGCCATGGACTCCAGCAAGCTGCGCCGCGAACTGGGCTGGCAGCCACAGTACACCGATAACCAAACAGGTATGCGCGACGGCCTAATGCAAACCATTGAGTGGTACCGCGAGCACGAAGATTGGTGGAAGGCCCAAAAAGAAGCAGTTGAAGCAGCTTACGCAAAACAGGGGCAATAATCATGACAGATGTGCCGTCAAAAACTAAAGTCAGCAGTAGAATCGTCTACCAAAATCCTTGGATCACCATCCACGAAGATCAGACCATTAGTCAAGACGGAAACACCGGAATCTATGGCTATATGGAATCGCGAGATTCGTGCATGGTTGTAGTGGTAGACGACCAAGAGCGCTTGTACTTGGTGCGCGGTTTTCGCTATCCCTCACAAAGCTTTGGCTGGGAGCTGCCCGGCGGCGGAGGTGATAATGAAGATCTACTAGAAGCCTCAAAGCGCGAACTTGAAGAAGAAACCGGTATCATCGCTCAGTCCTGGCAAAAACTGGGTGAAGCGTATGTTTGCAATGGCCTATTGACAGAGAAAATGGCCGTTTGCCTGGCACAAGAGCTAAGTTTTACTGGTCGGCGCGAACAAAGCGATGAATTGTTTAGCGATATGCGGTTTTTCACGCTTGATGAGATTGATGATTTGATTCGAAATGGCGAGATTAATGACTGCCAAACTCTGGCAGGACTACATTATTATCAACTATGCGAAAGGATAATCCATGAAATTTGATCCAAACGACTACAACGAACTAACCGTCACCGAATCCCCCATCCCTGGGCTATTCGTCGTCAAACTACCAGTCCATGGCGACAACCGCGGCTGGTTCAAGGAAAACTACCAAAAAGAAAAGATGGAAGCACTGGGACTACCGTCATTTAACATCGTGCAGAATAACATCAGCTTTAACGATAAAGCTGGCGCCACTCGGGGCTTACACGCCGAGCCGTGGAACAAATTCATCTCCACCGCCAACGGCCGCGTATTCGGCGCGTGGTGCGATTTGCGTAAAGGCGACAGCTTTGGCCGAGTCTTCACACACGAAATTAACCCTGGCACGGCAATTTTCGTACCCAAAGGCGTTGCCAACGGCTACCAAACGCTTGATGATAACATCGCCTATACTTACCTAGTTGATGCGCACTGGTCGCCAGACGCCACATACACTTTTGTCAATCTATTCGACCCGGCACTCGGTATCGACTGGCCCATCAGCCAGGACCAAGCAATTATTTCCGAAAAAGACGCTGCTCACCCGCTGCTCGCAAACGTAATCCCGATGGAGGTTTAATGGACGACAAGACGGTAGTCATCACTGGGGCTAATGGTCAACTAGGGCGTGCCCTCCGCATTATTTTCCCGAACGCCATAGCCCTAACTCGTCAAGAATTAGATATTACCGACGAGGCTGCTGTCAAATCATTCAGCTGGCAACCTAATTCGATTATTGTCAATGCCGCCGCCTGGACTGACGTTGATGCCGCTGAAAATCCTGATAACTTTCAGCAAGTCAACCTAGTTAATCACCGCGCTGTACGATATCTAGCAGAAGCTGCAACAACCCACGGGTTGACATTAGTGCATATCTCTTCGGAATATGTTTTTGATGGATCTCGGCCAATCCACAACGAAGATGAACCTTTTTCACCGCTCAACGTTTATGGCAAGACTAAAGCTGATGGTGATCTAGCTGCCGCTACAACAGCCAAGCACTACATTATTCGCACCTCGTGGGTAGTTGGTGACGGCAGAAATTTTGTCAGTATCATGCAAGACTTGGCAGCACGCGACATTAAGCCTTCGGTTGTTAACGACCAGATTGGTCGCCTAACCTTCACCGATACTTTGGCTCATGGTATTAAACATTTATTAGAAACGAACGCACCATACGGCACGTATAATCTGACTAATGAAGGTCAATCAGCCAGCTGGGCAGATATTGCCAAAATTGTCTTTGAAAAATCAGGTAAATCATCTTCAGACATACAGCCAGTCTCTACTGCTGAATATTTTGCTAACAAACCAAGCGCCGCTCAGCGACCACAACAAAGTACCTTGAATTTAGCGAAAATTGAAAGAACCGGATTCATACCAGAAAACTGGCACGATAAGCTAAACAACCTATTTGGTTAAGTTAGTTGTATTTTTAAGCTTGTCATTAATTTCTTTATTACTTATACTGTCCTTACCCCAGTAAGCGTTGTCCGCCAATTCACCGACCTTGGCTGGATTCCGAGTTCCCATTTGATTTGACAACCAGTTATTTCCAAGCCCAAATGATCGCTCTTCACGTTCCATCGATTTTTGTAGCGTTTCCTCATCCAGATCCGTCCTACTCTCAACAAATACCAGCTTAAAGTTGTCTGGCATCAGATAATCAGCCAACCACATCACCCGTGGCATATGTGCAATATCAGCTACAATAACTGCTGTCATTTCAGTGTCAGCCAACAATTCCATCTTTTGTTCGGTACTCATAGCACCAACCTCATCAGCATTGTAGCCATTTTTGATCAGTTTATCAGACAAAATCATCGGGATACTGTTCGTAAAGTTCGTAACCGTATCAACGGAGTCAGGTTCCTCATCTGTGAACTCATCCAGTTTCTCAACTACTTCATTAATTTCTTTTTCACTCTTACCTTCACTTCGTAACTTTTCAGCAACGCTCTGCAACATCTGCTCTTTCATCAGTGTTGAAGTACTAATGCGCGGATAATTCTTATATTCATCCAATAGCGCATCAGTCAACTCAGATGAGCTGGCAGTGTCTGGATCAATATGGCGTGCCTCGTATATTCGCCGGAGCGCCCGCGTACAAACCTGCATATCTTGCATTGTTGGATCAGTGTCAACTTCATGCATCAAATCGTTCAGGTCGACTTGTTTTTCCTCTACTAACTGACGTATTTTGGCATCAGAGGTGTGAATCACTTCTTCATAGTTAAGCCCGGCACTCTCAGCTAAAATTGGCATCGCCGTTGCCATAGCAATCGTCTTATTATTCATCCTACCAGTGTGAACAACTTGCACATTAGTATTACCGGATTCCATCGCCCGCACATACAGATCGCTCACCATATCGGTATTTGCCACCGACTCTGGTGGTAGTTTGACATTCCTGTCAGGATGGCCAATCTCCGCCTCAACAACCTCTTCACCACGAGCAATGTTGATGATGACGTCAGCTTTAGCAACCGCTTCAACAACCTCCTGACCAGCACGATCAGCAAAAACAATATTCGGTCGGTTCTGTTGCAAATGCTCAGAAACACCATGATACGGTACATAAATAATTGAACGGCTCCTTGGCTCCTTTTCAGGATGATCCGGGTCTTTATATAACGCATCGACCACCTTGGTCAGATATTCTTCTCGATACTGTTCAAAGCTGTTAGGATTGCTGGATATTTTTTCTATGCTCATAACTGACTCAAATTTTAACTCATTTTTGTATTTTTGTCAATTAGCTAATCTATTTGTTATACTTATTACTAGAAAGTAGGAGGTTTATGAAAGGAATAATTTTAGCAGGTGGATCAGGCACGCGCCTTTGGCCAATTACTCAGGCGATCAGTAAGCAACTAATGCCAATTTATGATAAGCCGATGATCTATTATCCGCTCACCACACTCATGCAGGCAGGGATTCGTGATATCTTGATAATCACCACACCAGACGACCAGGCTGGATTTCAACGACTCCTTGGCGACGGTTCACAATGGGGTATCAACCTCGAATATGCTGTCCAGTCCAAACCAGAAGGTCTAGCACAGGCTTTCATCATCGGTGAAGAATTCATCGGCGACGACAAGGTGGCGTTAGTCCTGGGAGATAACATCTTCCACGGTGAGCGGCTGGATGAGTCTCTACAGGAGTGTACTAATCCTGACGGCGGTACGGTCTTTGCCTACAAAGTTTCTGACCCAGAACGGTACGGTGTTGTCGAGTTTGATGAGCAAAATCAAGCCATTTCCATCGAAGAAAAACCAGCCGAGCCAAAATCAAACTTTGCCGTTGTTGGTTTGTATTTCTACGATAATGACGTGGTCGAAATTGCCAAAAACGTCAAACCATCCGACCGCGGTGAGCTAGAAATCACCTCCATCAATGCTGAATATTTACGCCGTGGTAAACTGCAGGTCCAAACCTTAGATAACGGTGATGTCTGGCTGGACACCGGAACAATCGACAGCCTGACTGACGCCTCTGACTTCGTTCGCGTCATCCAGAAACGAACTGGCCGCATCATCGGTAGTCCAGAGAAAATTGCCTTTACAAACGGTTGGATTTCCAAAGAAGAGTTGAATACTTTAGCAAAATCACTGAAGAAATCTGGATATAGTAACTATTTCACAAGATTGTTATAATATAACTAACATGAAACGAGTTTGTGTTATCATACCTGCCTACAATGAAGGCGCCGTCATTAAGGATGTGATCAAGAAATCAAAGAAGATTTTTTCAAAGGCTAATGCATCCTATGCCATTGACGTTGTGCTCGTTAATGACGGATCCAAAGACGATACACTCAAACAAGCACAAAAAGGCGGTGCAATTGTCATTGATCATATCTTAAACTCTGGAGCTGGCGGAGCCACCTTAACTGGACTTGCCTACGCGCGGCGGCACGGCTATGATATCGCAGCCACCATGGACGCTGATGGTCAACACGATCCAGAAGATGTTTTGGCGGGAATTCGGCAAAGCGACAGCTCTGACACCGATTTACTCATTGGCAGCCGACTCATTAACAGCGAGGGTATGTCCCGGACTAAGATCTTAGGGAACAAGGGGTTAAGCTTCATCACTTACGCCCTGTTCGGTATCAATGTTACCGACTCACAGTCTGGTCTACGGGTTTACTCGCGAAAGGCAATTGATAACCTCGACTGGAAATCGACTGGTTATGAGTTTTGTTCAGAGATGATTTGGCGCGCCAAACAAGCGGGTATGGTCATTTCCGAATACCCAATCAAAGCAATTTACACTGATTATTCTCGCGCCAAAGGTCAAAACAACTGGAATGCCATCAATATCGTCAAACGACTATTCAAGCAACGCTTAATGGAGCTATTCGAATGAGATATCTTATCCTTGTCCTACTCAACGTGCCGATTATCCTGGCGGCACTGATCAACATCATTACTCAATACAAGCTGCGCAAAGTCAGCCTGGCGCGCTTTCGCCATCAATTAATCATTTGGTTGGTTATCATGATTGTCCTAGTGGGGTCGTTCCCAATGTATAATATTTCAATTGGCCATCCACCACTGGATTCATCAGAACTCAGCCTGTTTGATATCCTACAAACCACCACCATAATCCTACTGTTCTACATCGCCAACACGCAGCGCCAACGGATTGACCAAAACGAGCGCAGGTTACGCGACTTGCACCAAGAATTGTCAATCAAGCTCTCTCAAAAATAGGTCAACTTCAAGTAGTTACTTGGCTTTGATTGCCCTTATCTTTGAATTATCGCCCCAAACTGCTGGCGAATCATATGGTCTGTCCGGAAAAGCTCCATATTGTAACTTAATATTGTAGTGATTGTCTTGTATATATTGTTCGACTCGCTCTGCCAAACTCACCGGCTTACCAGAACAAATATTGATAATTCCTGTTATATCATCCTGGGTGATGGCCGCCAATACTTGATCTGAAAAATCATCAATATGTAAAAAATCATAGTTATTCTTACCTGTTGTGAAAGGAAACTCGGTTTTACCATCAGCGGCAGCTTGTGCGATTTTGGAGAATATTGAGTGACCACCAATATCATCGCCATAGATATAAAAACCACGCAGCCAATACAGTTTAGCGTCACAATCTTTCGCTAATAACATCATGCTTTGCCGCAAAGCATTCTTGGCAACGCCATATTGAGACAACGGATCACACGGCGTATGCTCATTAATTACACCCTCCCAATAGCCAACCTCGTGCATACTACCCATCACCGCCACCTTCTTACCACCATCATGTATATATGAATGTAAAAACTCGTAGTGATGAGAGAGATTTTTCATGTGCTCTGGTGAATTATGCTTAAAACCATCTCGCCAGGCTAAATGTAGTAATACATCAGGTTTTTGTAACGCTTCAAACACATTCTGGTGCTGAGAAAAAATATCAATATCGCTTGATCTATCAATAGCTATTACTTCGTGCCCATTCTTCTTAGCCAGCGCAGTAATATGACGCCCAATATATCCGCTGGCTCCAGTGATGGCAATTTTCACCCGTTACTCCGCTCACTGAGACGATATATTGATGAGATGATTTTAGCTATTGGTTTTGGCCAAAACTTTGACAAAATCATATATTCTTCCTTGGCACGAGCATTGTTGCCAATCGCTTTGGTGGTAATTGAACCTTCATGGATACGATGGCCCATTAGTGATTTTTTGATATAACCAAAGCCGTAAGTATTTTTAGACAGTTTTTCCCACGCCCAATAATCAAACGTCGCTATCAAATCAGACTCAAAAACCGGAAGTTTGTAATGACCTTTGATAAAAGTCACGGCTGGACAACAAATTGGATCACCAAACGACAGAAGCAGCCTCTTAGTAAATCGACTCTTCTTGGAAATTGCCAGCGGCCAGCAAAGCATGTTTTTAATAATCAAATTCAAAGACTTAGTAACTGCAAAGTTACCTTTGATGTCATATGCCCTGGTAAAGATGATGCAGCTATCTTTATGTGTTTCATAGTAGGCAACCACCTCTGAAGAATAGTTATAATCATATACCTCATCATGGTTAGCAACGGTAGTTAGTGTCGTCTCAGAAACGGATAACGCAAAGTCAAAATCACTAGCAGCACCCTTGCCTCTATCCCTTTCTGGTCGAGCAATTACTTTCAAGCCGTATTTTTTAGCGATAGTATCAATGAAAGTATTTGGTGTCGATGTAGCAATCACAACAGTACTGTTATATTGCTGGTTCATAACAGACTTAATACAGTCTTCCAAAAACGGTGATTCTTTATAGGCTAAAACAACAAAAGTGTGCTGCGATTTACTACTCATTATTTCTTCCTCGCAAATTTGCGATTAACCGCCCAAGCATACAGTTTGACAATTATTGATTGCGGCAATAAGTCGTATAGTCGCCAGTTCATATCCTTCTTGGCTACTGGCATCGTAGCATCTTTCCATGGCGTTAGTTTCAAATATTTACGCCACAAGATACCAACTGGGTTGTCGTTACCTTGCTGCCATGGCCGACCGTTCATACCAAACTGTGAATGAATAATCTTTGGCGCGTAATAGCTCTCCATGATTTCCTCATAGCTATAAAAACTTTCAGGCAAGAAACCGTTGGCTTTAATGTATTTTTTAATATCATAGCCATAGAAAACGGTCGAGAAATTATATTCCACACCGACTTTTTTGATCTTGCCTTTGAAAAACACGTTACATAAATCTTGGTCAGCCACCTCATAGTGATTGTGCCGCAAATGCTCACGCATCTTAGCGTCAATCTTATCTTTCATCCATTTTTTGTGATTGATAAGCATAATTCCACAGTTAAAGTAGCCGTCGGTTGGCTTCAAGCCAATGACATCCTTATGTGCGTTTACCATGGTAGCGTCGTATGACAGCGCCATCACATTGTCCTCAAAATCAAGCTCCAGAAGACCATCAAGTGCACCACTGATCACCGTATGTGGATTAATGTATAAAATTCGGTCTGTTTTGATGTCAAGCTTGGCAAACGCCAACATCTTATACCATGTGATATACAGGCCTTTCCAAGCCTTAACACCAATCTCTTTCAACTCATCAGGATAACTTGATACGTCGACGAAAGTAATTGTGGCGTTCTTATAGTTTCCAACCATTTTGTTGAATTTGTTGATACTATCTTTCTTGAGCTGATGTCCGAGGTAAAAAATATTAATTTCTTTCAAATGTTTATTGTTTTTCAAAAGCGACACAATAGATATTGCACTAACTACGGCATAGTTGTCATCACTCTGATATATAACATTTAAAATTCCTTTATTCACAGTCGCAGCCTCCTATTCATTTACTGGCAATTGGTTAACATACTCTTTTAATAGACCAGTGTAATCACTTGGTGTGAAGCCTGTTTGGTGTAGCTTTGATAAGTCCATGTCACTGTTGAGTGGCCGCGGTGCAAAACCTGGTTTACTGGCTGCATATTCCTCAGTGGAAATCGGCTGCACACGGTTACGGTCATGTCCAGCATATTCGAAAACATCAGCGGCAATTTCGTACCACGACTTAACTGGACCATCATTAGATACGTTATATAGCCCATACACAACGTTATTATCTAGGAAATACTTGGTAGCTCGAGCAATCTCTGACGCAAACGTTAGCCGACCAAATTGATCATTAACAACTTTTGGATTGATACGCATATCTGCCAAATTTTTCATGGTTTTTGGCATATTATGACCGTCACCAACAACCCATGATACCCGCATAATGTAGTGTTTTGGCACCAAACTGACCACCAAATCACCAGCTGCCTTACTTTCTCCATAGACCAAAAGAGGCGCAACTACTTCATCATCTTGATGGTTCTTCTCTCGACCATCCCAGACATAATCTGATGAATAATGGACAAGGGTCTTATTTTTCTCAATAGCGATCTTAGCAAGATTACGTGGACCATAGGCATTGGCCAGCCACGTCTTGGCGCGCAGTTCTTCTGTCTCAGAACCATCAGCGTTAACCAAGGCTGCTGCATTTATGATAACGTCGTATTTTGACCAATCAAACGTGTCTATTTGTGCTTCATCGGCTATATCTAATTCTTCTCGTGATAACGCCTTGGCATCTGGAAACATAGCACACAGCGCCTTACCCAGTTGTCCACTTGCCCCCAGAATTACATATTTCTTACTCATAACTCCCCTTTACTTTGTCAATTATTATAGCATCTTTTAGTGATCGCTTGTAGATGACCAACAGAAGTGCTACTTGCAAAAAGCTGATCATCATAAAAACCAGCACACTACCCAACATCGCCAACCGCTCAATCAAACACATAGACACCGCTACCGCCAAAATATCTGTGAGTAGTAGTGTGTAAAATTGTCCCTTAAATCGACGCATAATGATTAGCAGATTAACATAAATCGACACAAAAGCGTTCGCCACCGCACCAATAACCATAATCATCAAATCAAGGCGGAAATTATTGATATTGATGCCAAAAATAATGTTAAGTATCAAAACACCAATCAAATAACTCAGGATAACTGAAAGTACGCCTATTCCAAAGGTTATTTGATTGATCTTACCGACGATTCGCGCAAACTCCTTCAATTTTCCTTTTGCTAATAGTTCAGATAAATTGACGACATTCGGCTGAATGATAAACGATATAAAGAGTCCGAGGAGCGTAATTGGCATCGCCATAATGCCAAAATAGCCAATTTGGTCAGGATGGACTTTATCCAAAAAATACCGCGGAATATTGAGTGAAAACATTGTCAAAAACATCACGACGAATACCGCTGACGTGTGCTTCATGATGGCAACAGCCTGGGTGATATATTTTTTGCATAGTTTTTTATTTACGTTAATAATCTCAACACGTCGCACCCATAACACGTCATACAGGAGGATGATGAGTATATTGACGAGTAGTATTGCCAGCGCGCCGTATATAACATTCTTAGTTAAAATATCAACCACCATGAACGCCCCAAAACCAAGAATCGCTTTCATGGTTAGTGATATACCAGCGATATATAACTTGTGATGGATCTGCAAGATACCGTACAACGAGTCGGCAATTGATTCTAGAATTTTAAAGGTTACCAAAATCATAATTAAGCCTGTTTTTGTGGTGTTATATCCGTTCAGTACACAAAATGCTATTGCGGAAATTACCACAATGAGCGATGCGACAAAGCGTACCGCAACATAACCACCACTTGAGAATTCCCGCTTAATATCAGATACTTGATATGTCCGACCACCCCATAGGGATACTGCCCAAAATACCACCGAAAGCGACAATGCAAACGAAAACAATCCAGAATCATCAATGCCGTTTAGTCGGGTGATAATGATTAGCAATACCGGTGAGATTGCACTCTGTAACAACGAACCCAGCGAGTTCCAGAGATAATCTTTTTTGATATTTTGCATATAATCACCTCACTCTACGGGGTATACATGAAATACCGCTGGAACGTTATCAATAATGCCATCGCCACTAACGACAAGACGAGTAGTGATGAAATTGTGATGATATTTTTCTTATCTTGCGGCTTTAACTCAGCCCCTCGACCCAAAAATATCGCCATAAAGATAATGATGAGCGTTGGCAAGAAATAGCGACCCTGTACCCCGTAGATGATGTCAAAGTTATACGGTGTATAAGTCAGGTAGATAGCTAAGTTAACTGCAACAAAATGCACTACAGCCAGACCCACTGCTAGCCAACGCCAGGAGTTTGGGATGGTAAGCTTACTCTTATTTTTCCCTAATGATACTGTCGCTGTCATTCCCAGTACAAAGATATATATATAACCCATCCATAATGGATATAGTGCATCTGCCGCGCCAAAGGTACCAATCACGCCTCGAGCCTCATCATCACCAAACGATGTCATATATGAGTTCCACAGGACACGCGATCCTCGCTTTGGATGTTCTTTGAGGTTTTGCAGCTGTCTATCTGATTGTATATTTTGAGGCAATGAATCACTTCTGTATTCATATTCTCCTGCGTTATTCGCCATCAACATATTAGCTCCAAGTAGCAACACACTAATAACCGCGGCTATTATTGACCAACGCCAAAAATGCTTCTTTTTTACCAAAATGATGATCAGTGGCAAAAATAGATATAGTAATGGTTTAGACCAAACAATTGCACCACATAGTAAAGCCAATTTAATCCACTGGCTGTGTTGTATATCTGTTGACTGTGTGTATAGGCGTAACATATATGCCAGGAATAACATGAATATCGCGTATGATACTCCATCCGTTCCCACCATAGATTGCTGGAACAACATCATCGGTAGTAGCGCGACAAACGTAAATAGATATTTCTTACCTGGTAACAGTTTAATGGCAAAATAAACTATTACTACTGATGCTAAAGCTAATAATATTCGTGCGACATAAAGAGAAATGACCGGGCTAAGATTAAAAACATTAGCTAAGAATACGCCTGGAACAGCTGGTAAATAGGTTAAGAAGTTGTATGAAACCATCGGCGGCTGATACCGCTCACTTGAGTTTAGCGATTTTTTGACGGCTTGTTTAGTACGATTAAAATCATATTTTTTAGCTGAAAAGCCACGAATCTCATCATCATAGAAAGTTAGTCTCAGCGTATCACCAACAGATTTAGGCAAACTAGCGCCAGTACTCTTTGGGTTAACTGGTATAAAATATCCATGCGCAATATATTGCACACGAATATAATGCTCTGGCTCATCAGGACCTTGAAATGGAGGAGTGATGACCGCAAAGCCTAATGCGCCAATTAACCCAATTATAAGGTAGACTTTATGTGGCTGACTACACAACAACACTAACTTTTTCTTGATAGTATCAAGCTTCTCTCGCACCGTATTCATATAGCACTAATTATACACTTATGTTCGCTGTTTTGCTATATGAGTTCACCCTTAGCCAATAGACTAACCGTTATATAAGAAATCTTAATAATAGGGAGGTTTTCTTTATTAAGATCAACGAATTTTTGCCAACTACGAATCGGGTGCAGGGTTCCGTTTTTCAGATGATAGATGGTGCCACCTGGATCACCCACGAATTGCGGCAACTTTGCTTCTTTAGTCAGCATGGCACATGTTTTACTCTGTAGTGAATATGGCTTTTGTGATGGTAGATTTAACTCATATAACTTACCGCCCATACCCAGATAGTTGCGTCCTTCACAGCTGACATACGGAGATAAGACTCGGTTGCTGACTTTATATTTTTCAACCACTTTGTCATCAACTTGACGGATGGCGCCATTAACACCCAAATCAGCAGCTTGATCAAAGTGCGACAGCGGGATGAGAGTATCGTATCCATCAGAGACATACACCGTGCCGTTGGAAGGTGCTTTTACCATCTTGCCTGGTGCAAAAACTACGTTTCCTGAAGGAATTTTTCGAATAGTCTCACCAGACAGCCAAGCGATAGTTGGTCGCTCGGTTTTAGTGATGGCAAATACATCCTCCATAGCAACTATCGGTCGTTTTTGGCGTGATTCCATGACATACACCGTGCCGTTATCTGACGATTTCAGCGTCACGACCTCATCCAGCGCTCCAGTTCCAGGCAAAGAACGGACCGTTTCGTCTGATAGCGCCAACGGACTGACTGGTATATCTTGTGGTTTTGTCACTTTCTTTTTGCCTTGGTTGGTGATTAGGAATGTCTCCCCGGCTGGATTCTTAACATAATCATCCACTGTTTGTTCGGTTTGCGGTAGTTTATTGATGCTTTCCTGTTGTAATACTCCGCCACCAAGTGACTGTAGGGTTTGGTCAACATATTCAGAATGTCTGATGTTGTGTAGTGTTCCGCTGCTGATCAGTTTTTGATGACCAGTATCCCTGTTCCTCACCACAGCCGCCTCTCTGACGATTGGTGCTCCGTATGGTAAATATTGGATAGCTGATTCACCCAGCACATTATATCCTTGATCGTATTGTTGCAAAGCTAATGATTTGTCATCCAAAACTTCACGACGCGTACCGTTTTGAATATAGAATCGTTTACCGCTGGTTGTTTTATAGCCGTGTCCCATGCGCGGACCATGATAGAACTTATTCACTTGCGCCTCAGTAAGTAGCATACTATTACCACAATCCATACCGTATTGCGCCACCATGGCACATGTTGTAAAGGCCAGCCTAATTCCAGAATCATAGAAGTACACGGTGCCGTCAGGTGATCGCATTAACCGGTTTGCCACCTGACCTGTCGGAATCTTATCCAGGTATTCTTGAGACACGAAACCAACACCACCCAGAGGAGATAATGCCGCTAAAATGTCATAGTTTGGAACAGGATATTTAACATTATCAGACACCAGGTAAACTGTTGCGTTGTCATGAGACCTCAGTAATGTACTGTTGACGTGAGTACTTCCAAACCACTCCCTAAACATATAGAAGAAGTTACGATTACCATACGCCCCACAATGTGCCGTGCCAGGATAAGCCGCCAGCGCTGCGTCGTTTGGTACGTATGGCGTATAAATGTACAAACTAGCCGTTGCATAATTCTCAATATACACATCTCGGTAGCCACAGGCGGGATTTGGATTATATAAAATTCTGTTTACTCGACCTGGTCGGTAATTATAGTTTTGGATTTCATTGCGATATTTTCGTAATTGCCAAGCGGCCTTATTCACCTGCTTATAAAAACCGCCTAGTTCTGAACTACAATTAGCAGTATACCCCGGGCCACTGTCAGGACAGGCATATCCCATGGCATATTTGTATTGTGACCGCAGTGGCCACGAGTCGGCAAACAGTGGACCCGCTGACTCTTTTCGTAGCATCACTAATAACACTTGCGGATTTATCTGATATCGCTGGGCAGCATCCCAGATGATCTGACCAGCACTAATACCACCAGGAAAGGCACCGCCCCCACGATCAAAGGAGTTTTCACCGTTGTTTGGATTCTCGTGATAATTCTGTAAACAGACATATGGTGGACCATGCCAGCCACGCTGTGCTGCGTACTGTGCTTTAGTGTTACCGTGCCCAGAAGGGCCAGTGCCCCACGTGTCGCACGCTGGCGTGTGCTGTTCGATGAACCGCTGCACCGCCGCCGCAGAACCCATGGCTCGTGAGTCATAAAAAATCTCATCGTCAATAATTCTACCGGGGTTGAAGCCTGAAGCTCCAGCTCCCTGGGAGATAATAACTGCAAAGGTTACACTCAGTAATAATCCTAATATTTTTTTCATCTATTCAACCACCACCGTCATACCGTCAGCTACGCCTTGAGACCTACCTGACACATATTCAATTGATACAGTCCATTTACCAGCAGCCCCCAATTCATCCCTACTCACACGCATCGTTTCACATGATGTTGAGCTTGGGCCAGGAATTGCTCCGGCTGTCTTTTTGACGACTCGATTACCCAGCGTAAACACATAGGTACACTTACCATCTTGTTCAACAGCGTTTGTCACAAATCCACTAGCCGTAATGGTGTGTTTATCGACTGATTGCTCAACACTGGTCATTAGCACATAGACTGATCGCTTTTTTGTCTGAGGGTCAGTGCTTGGCTGCGGCGTCACGTCAGTGTTTGGCCGAGCCGACTTATTGTCTGGGTTATCCTCGACGTTCTTTGTATCTTTTTTCTCAGTTTTAGTTTTATTTGGGTTTACTCCACGACCTTGATTGTCAACGGTAAAGGCCTTGTCCTGATCTGAGAATGGCAGCCATTTATTATAATAAGCCGCTGCCACATACGAGCCAGCAACAACAATTGCCGCCACCAATGATACGATGATGATTTTCTTGCGTGATAGTTTAGAAGTTTTTTTCTGTTTCATAGTCATTACCCTAGGCTAATGATACAGTAAAAAACCAACTTTTTCAAATTAACCGCTAGCTTTTTGATTTTGCTTCAACGTGCTCCAACGAATATTTATCAATCGCCGTGTGGTCGTCCAATTTCGTCAACACTGCCCGACGTACACCGCGCCATTTTTCTATATTGTAAAAAACATTCAACACCAAATAGAATAGCTTTCTTTTCCGTGAATATTGCTTATCGCGCAAAGTAAACAGCGTGTCGCGAATCCACCCGATGATGACCATTTTAGTTATCTGAGAAATAGTCGGTAGCGGCACGTCAATACCAACACGGCGCAGTCCCATTGTCTCATCAAACATTCGCATTTTATATTCACGCAGCTTGAATTCATTAGAATGCAACACATTACCTCTGGAGGCATAGGCTTTCATATAACCCGCATTGATGACGTCACGGCCAAACAATTGATCTTCGGCATACGGAACATCTTGGTATGGCAATTCACCAGTCAAATAACTGCGACGAGCAGCTGAGTTAACATCAGAATAAAACGCTACTTTATCATAGGTTTCCTGTTTTTTGATAAAAGAATCTTTGTAGAACAATGTTGTTCCAAAATCAGGACCAAAGCCATTGAACACGCCCATGATTTCGCGCTTCAATAACGGAAAAGTAGTTGGTCTTGGGTCTTGTTTTCCCATAACCCCAATGATACGGTCTGACAGTTCAAACGGCTTTGTCATCTCGTACAACCAGTATTTATGAGCGGGTGTAGCATCTTGTGACAGATAGACAACAATATCACCCTTTGCATCGTGAGCGGCAGCTGCCCGCGTCTTACCGTGACCATACTCCTCTTTTGTGATAGTTTTATACCGTAAGTTCGCGTGTTTTTTAGCATATTTCTTAATGATCTTTGGCGTCTTATCTGTTGAGCTTGTGTCATAGATCAACACTTCATAGGTTTTGTCGATTTGTTGCTTAAACACCATTTTCAATAGATCATCCAAATAGTCCTCACCAAAATAGGTCGGGATAAAAACAGTGATGTCGTATTTTTGTGCGTTACTAGCCACCTATCACCTCACGAATCAGAATGCGCTCAACCTTCTTGTATGACTCATCCCATGACAAATCCTTGACGCTTTCTGAAGCTTTTTTGGCATAAGTATTGATATTTTTGATCTCAACAACATTACACAATTCATTAGCCAATTCAATCGGTGAGGCCGGGGCGTAGTGGATGTATTTGTTTTCACCCAAAACCAAGCTGTTGTTCTCGCCTTCGTTCATCACTGGGATACAGCCAGCCGCCAGCAGCTCCAGTGGTAGGAGTGACACATTCGTGAGCGACAACACTAAACATGCTTCAGATTCTTTGTACAAATCAGCCACGTCTTGGTGAGACAAGATGCCGCGGTTGACATATGGAAATGGTATTTGATAATTCGACACATCCCAACCAAAGAATTCGATAGTGTATTCTGGATGTTTTTTGTGGAATTTATCCAGCGCAATCACACCTAGCTCAAAAGCGCGGCGCTCGGTTACCGGACGTGCGTAGAAACAAATCTTCTTTTGCTTATCAGCTTTATCCGCCAAACGATATATATTCATATCAGCACCAAAGTCAAAATAATCCGCCTTCATGCCATATTCGCTGACTTTCTTTGTCAGCCAACGGCCAGCCGTAATGCCGTAAAAATTCATTTTGTACGTATTTTCAGCCAACACTGCCTTTGATCCCAAACCGTAAAAGTACGGTTCAAAATCCTGCACAAAGTAAAATTTGTGTGCTTTAGTGTCGATATTAAATACTGGGTAGGCCGTTTCCCATCCAGTAGCAATCAATGCGTCAGACTCAGTGTATTGTGACACTTTTTTTACGTTGACATCAAAGTTGAAACTCTCTGACAAAATCGCCTTAGCTTCAGCTGGTGATTGTGGGTGGATTCCTTCATAGATGTAAAAAGTTACGTCGTGCCCCTGTTCTTGTAAGAATCGAGCAAAACGAGTGATGGTGTTTTGTCCACCACTTCCTTTTGAAATAGGAGACAATACCCAACCAATTTTCAAAGACTTCTTTTTTGACTTTTTCTTTGGTGTTTTGTACGGGTGATTGATGTAGTCCGCGTTCATGATATCCTCAATTGAGGCCATAACCTCAATTGGCTGCTTGATAGCTGGTGCAGTCTTCTTTGACAGATATATTTGAGTTTTCCTGACAGCTTGGCCTAACCCATTTTGCCTAGTGTAGGTGTAGAATTTGTACAGTTTACTCATGACTTTTTCTCCTTCTTACTTTTCACACTCATCCATGAACCACGTGTCTTCAGTAAACCACCCCTCGGCTTATTTTCTCTCACATAAAACTGACTGATATCCTCTTCTGTCGTGTAGGCAATTGGCTCATACGAATCCTTTTTCTTATCATAAGCAAACAAGGTAGCCGTAATTTCAAAGTCACGGTTATTAAACAAATCCAAAGGCAAGGTGTAGTTATATGTGTATACACCTTTTTTGGTAGAGGTTATCTCAACATTATTGTCGTCAATGAAAAATCCATCGTCAATAACAGAGGTGATACGGTTTGAGGCTTCGTCTAAGATTGAGATACCAAATGAAACCGGTCTGTCCTCTGGAACAAAATATTTCACTTCAACTTCCAGGGTATCTTTTGGTGTTAATACCTTGTTTTCTACTTTTGTTTGAATATATGCAGTATTTTTCTTTGATTTCTTATCAGCTTTTGCCGTTGACTCTATGTTTTCAATAGAATACAAGTTAGCGACTTCATTTGGATCGCCTGAAGCGACGATTTTGCCAGATTCCAACATAATGGCTTTATTACAAAAACGTCGCACCGACGCCATGTCGTGAGTCACCAAAATAACCGTCTTTTTCTGTTTTTTAATCTGTTTGAAATATTCAAAGCATTTACGTTGAAAGGCTTCGTCGCCAACAGCCAACACCTCGTCCAGGACAAGGATGTCGGTATTGGCACGAATAGCGATTGAAAATGCCAACCGCACCTGCATACCGCTCGAATAGTTTTTCAGTTTCTGATCCATGAACTGTTCCAACTCAGCAAAATCAACGATTTCATCATACATGTCTTCTACTTCAGTGTGTGAAAAGCCAAGCAGCGCCCCATTCAAATAGACGTTCTCCCGACCAGTCAATTCTGGGTTAAAACCAACGCCAAGTTCAATGAACGGAATCAATTTACCATTAACAATCACTTTCCCAGAATCAGGCGAATAAATATCAGAAATCAGCTTTAAGAGCGTCGATTTTCCGCAACCATTTCGTCCAACGATACCAAAAAAATCACCTTTTTCTACCGTAAAGGAAATGTCTTTTAGAACTTCTTGTTTTTTATAGCCCTTAACACCCTTCGTCCAGTTCACAAAGGCCTGTTTGATACCGTTTGCCTGTTCAGTTGGTAAATTAAAGCTTTTATATAGGTTTTTTACTTCTAGTGCTTTCTTACTCATTACATATTCTCCGCAAAGGTTTTGCTGCTTTTTCTGAAATAAACAACACCAATAATGACGACAACGACTGTCAGTACAATAGGGATTAAACTAATCCAGATATTATTTACCGTACTCCACGTGGTTGGTGTTGTCTGTGGAGCAATCAGGCTGTATCTGACATCTTGAATACTTTGCGCAATAGGATTGAGCATCATAACTTTTGCGACCCCTGGGTGAAAATTTGACACCAAACTAAGTGGATAGATAATCGGGATACTGTAGAAACATATCTGTAAAATCACATCCCAAATATGGCTAATGTCACGGAATTTGACATACAGTGTTGATAATATTAGTGACACACCCATTGCTAAAATGAACAATTGAATGATACTAAATGGCGCCAAAAGTACTTTCCACGTAAAGTCAACTCCAGAGATGAGGCCAAAGATTAACACCACAATCAAGTTGATCGACAAGCTGATGAGCGCACTCGACATCGATGAGATGATGATGATATATTTTGGAAAGTTGATTTTACGCAGTAAATCACCCCTGCTGACAATGGCATTCATGCCAACTGAGGTAGCTTCAGTGAAGAATCCCCAAAGAGCAATACCTAAGAGTAAGACAATTGGATAGGTTTTTGTGCCGTCGGTAAACTTCAAAAATTTCACAAACACCAAATACATCACCAAAAACAGCAACAGTGGCTTCAGTACTGACCATAAGATTCCTAAAAATGAACCTTGATAGCGCAATTTAAAATCAGTTTTTACTAATTCGAGTAAAATTACTCTGTTTCGTTTATTAAACAACTCCTGCATATACCAAGTCCGATTATACCGCTTTTTAATCTTTTAGGCTAATCACAAGTCGTCGATCGCGACCTTCGCCCTCTGAGTGAGTTTCTATGTCATTGAAATCATGTGCGGTGTGGTGTACCGTCCAGCGGTCAGCCGCGTTAAGATCCAACCTCTTAGGCTCGCCAGTGTCTCGGACTTCCTGAAACCAAGCGCGAGCTTTTTCAGCAAGTTTTTCAGCGTGCTGCTGCTTGTAGTCAGCGATATCTAGGTTAACTCGTTCCACTGCGGCATTGCTGTTGCGAAGCAGTGCTGAGAGTAGGTGTTGGATACTGCGCAACGTCTCAGCGCCACGACCAATCAGTAAGCTATTGTATTGCGTTGATGGAATTTTTACGATCAAAATATCGTCTTCGATGGACACTTCAGCCGTTATATTTAGGTCAAAAAAGGCCATCAAATCCTCAACATATTTCTTGATGTAATCGATTGTTTGCTGCTGATCCATGATTATTCCTCCTTATTCCTTGGCCTTGATCCGGGTGATTTTTGCCTCAGTTGCTGTCGCTGCACGCCTACTTGCTTGAGGTTTTTTGGAGTTTTTCTTTGACTTGTTTGGTGTTTTAGAAATAGTCTCCATCTCATCACTATCCCCCTTTAAGATGATGGCATTTTGCGCATATGCTGCAACGTTTGAGACGGTTAGATACAGTGCCAGGGCGCCCGGTAGGTTGATAATCACAAAAAACATAAAGATTGGCATAAATTTCATCATCTTGCGCATCACGATAGCATTGATCTCTGACTGATCCGCCTCTTTGCCTTCAGCAGCTTCTTGCATAATATCGCGCAGTCGCTTTTTACTGTCACTGGCGGGAGAAATTTGTTTTGTAGTCAAAAACTGCATCACCACAGCCAATACAGCCAAAATTAGTAAACTCCAGGTAACACCACTATTGCTGACGGCGTGCTGCGTGAGGTCAACCATCCCCAAAAAGTTCTGATTGAGTTGATCTGGATGAGCTACTAAATTGGATACTACTGGTAATTGTTCGATAAAATCATATGCGTATTTAGCAAGGTCGCCGGTATGAACCCGGCTAGACACAAAAATCTGCACCACTCGGTAAATACCGATCAACACCGGCAGCTGAATCAAAAGCACGCCAATTGAACCAAACATGCTAATGTTGTGCTCTTTGTATAATTCCATCATCGCAAGCGCTCGTGCCTGGCGATCATTCTTGTATTTGGCGTTAATCTTCGCCAGTTGCGGCTGCATTTTGCGCATCGCTTTTGTCTGATGTAGCTGTTTTTTAACCATTGGCCACAACAGAAGACGGATAATGATAGTAAAGAGGATAATACTGACACCAAAGTCTGGAATTAAGCCGTAAATGGCCATTAAAATATTAAAAATTGGCTGTACAATCAGAACATCAAAAAAACTCATGCCTCACATTATATCAAAAAATGTGTCATTTATACAGATTAGCCTGAGAGAATAGTCGTTTAACTTCGTTTTGAATACTCTTATATTCCATGTGTAAAAAATCAGCCGTAACAATGATCAGCGCTATATCATGATTATCTTTAAGCATTGGCAACTCAGCTCGAATCACCTCGTACACCCGTCGACGTACCCTATTACGGCGAACGGCTGATTTGAGGACTTTTTTACTGATCACCACAGCAAATCGACTGTGTTTCCGGCGCGGATTGGCAATGTATTTTACCGTCATCAAACGAGACCGTACAGCATCACCATTTTGGTACAAATACCGTAAACTGCCGTGACCGTGAAATCTGTGACGATGCGTTAACATTCTCTTAGTATACCAAATACCACTCCGATATACATCAGGAGTGGTATCAGATCATCGAGCGCACTAAGTATTATTTACAGTGCAATCCGTGCACGACCTTTTAGGCGGCGTCGCTTCAAAACAGCGCGACCAGCCTTTGTAGAAACACGTGCTCGAAAACCGTGCGTACGGGCACGATGACGTTTGTGTGGTTGAAATGTTCGCTTTGGCATACTGGGTGATAGTTTAGCGTTTTTTTGGTTTTTTTGCAAGTATCAATTGTAGTTTTCCACCGCTTGGTCTGTTTTATCCACAATTATAACAGAGGTGGTGTACTCCTGTGGAAAAGTTCACCTCTATTTTTAGTTTCTCTTCCATGAGATGTCTATGCTTGTGGAAAACTCCGTCTATTTGCTATAGTACAGAGTAGATTATGTGTGAGGGTTTATAAC